>DXZE01000004.1:29143-70289 GCA_019415435.1 Erysipelotrichaceae bacterium | reverse complement strand
TTGCTCCTTACGCAAGTGCTTTTTTTCTTTTTTTCATAAATTTCTTTTTTTATTTATATTTATCAGCTCTATAGTGTTGACTTTGGATTGTTTACTGCCTCTATAAAAGAGCTCTTTTCAGAGCTCTCATATATTCAGTTGCTGTTTTTATCTGCGTATTTGGAAATATCTGCAATTTTAAATGCCGCTGAACTTAATGCATCTCTTACTGCTTCATCAGGATGCTGGAAAGATGTAAATGATTGTGACTGTCCCTTACCCAGATTAGCAATCATGATTGTATCTTCTGAAAGAATATTTCCATCTCCATCGACTGCTTCCAGATGGATGCTGTATGTTGCACTGGCGGTAGCACTGTCTTTCGATGTGACTGTAACCGGAAGCTGGGTCGTATGATTTCCAGCATCGTCTGCAGTATCAGACCATTCTCCTAATGTAACATCTAATTCTTTATTCAGAATCTGATCTGTATTTGATCCATCTTCATCTGCCTGGATTTCATTTGTCTTCTTTGCTGTCTGTAAACCTTCATCCAGTTGTTTTCTATCCTGTTCCTGTGTAACTACACTTACACTGACTGCGATTACACATATTGCCGCAGAAACAATACCTACGATTCTGCTATGAGAAGTAAATATACCAATCACTGCCAGAATCAGCCCGATAATACCAACAACAAATCCGGCATTTTTTAAAGGTGTAAAGCAAAGTATCAGTGCTGCTAAGGCAAGTACGGCCGCAAACAGTTCGAAAATAGACATGCCTTTTTTCTTAGGATTTTCTTTATTTTCCGGCTTATCAGATTTTTCCTCTTGCTTATCTGTCTTTTCTTCTGATTTTTCTTCTTTTACATCATCTTTATCAGATGATTCTTCTTTATCCTTATGATCTGACTTCTCAACATCAGAATCTTTAACAGTCTGAAGAACCTGGGAACGGAATAATGGATCTGCTTCTTCATCCATATTTATCGGTTGTGTATTCTGTCCTCGATGCATTGTATCCGGATCCAGATCAATATAGAATCCACCATCATCCGCATGGAAAAAAGCTATATCATCTCCTGGCTGAGGATCTTTATAAACAAGATGCTTAAGCAGATATTTTCTCTCATTACCATTGCCTGCATCAATATAGATATGTGTATCTGTAACTCTCGTCACTCTGTACATAAAGGGATTACCTCCATAATGCAAATGACATCATAACATGATTGAAGTCATATGAAAAAGAAGACTTTTCAGTCTTCAATAAGTCTTTTGAGCTTGCCAATTGTTGTATTTTCAAGCTCCTCCTGCTTTTTCTCTTCTTCTTTTTTCTTTTCAAGACGGAAATTATAAGCTCTTGTTCTGCTTTCTTCGAGTTCCAGATCAGATCTGGAAAAAAAGTTTGTGAAATCAAATGTACCATCGTCATCGTTATTATCAGAAGCATGTCTCGACTGATTCAGGTAATCTTCTTCACCAAATATTTTATCTGTTGTCTTTTCAGGTCTGACCCATCCTTTTTCCAAATCTATAAACCAGTCTTTTGAACCTGAAAAACGGTAAAACTGTACTCTGTCTCCAATATGCGGATCGTCATAATTCAGACGTTTGAGCAAAAACTTTCTGACTCTTCCATCTTCTGTATCAACAAATACATGTGTATCTGAAAATCCTGTTATTACTGACATGAAACTATCTCCCACTTAGTTAACTAAATTATATGCGTGCAATGTGTATTCTTTGTGAAAAATAATAAAATTTACTTAAATCACAACTGAAATACAGCAAATATTCTAATATGTTTTTATCATTATGGTAAAGTTATAACCATGACATTGAAAGGACAATTGATATGTTTTTCTTCACTAGCTTGTTTTCAAATATTATTCTGATCTACCTGATTGCGGCTGTAGTACCGGCATTAATTCTGCTTTCCTATGTCTATAACCAGCAGAGGTATCAAAGCCAGCCTGCCGGTATGATTCGGCATCTGATAGGTCAGGGAATGTTAGCCGGGATTATTACAATAGCGGCAGAAACATTTGGCACCTGGCTGTTCAATGGAACCACAAAATTACAGGGGAGCAGCTATGATCTGGCATTTGCGGTATTTGTCGTTGGTATTTATGAGGAAGGTATGAAATTCATCTTTTTGAAAAAGAATACATGGAAACTTTACAGTTTCCAGACAAAATATGATGGTATCGTATATGCGGCTTCTATAGGCCTAGGCTTTGCAATATTTGAAAATGTCAGGTATGTATTCAGTTATGGTATGTCAACTGCTCTTGTAAGAGCATTTACAGCAATACCAGGACATTTATCGTTTGCGGTATTGATGGGTGTGTTTTACGGGCAGGCAAAGTATTACGAAGATTCCGGGAATAAAATGATGTCTGTATTAAATCAGATCATTGCGTATGCATGTCCGGTTGTACTTCATGGTCTGTATGATGGCATGGCAATGATTAACACGCGTACAAGTAATCTAATTTTCTTCCTCATACTGATCGTTATTTATATCATCATTTTCCGCCTGGTAAGGCATGAAGCAGAAACAGATAAGTTTGTTTAATAGATTTGTTCACCGCATAAATAAAAGGTTGTATCGGACTGGACTAAATATGTCCCGATCCGTTACAACCTTTTTGTTTTATTTTGAAGAATTACTTGTTATCAGCATCGATAGCATCCGCTGCCGTACGTCCTGATACAAAGATTTCAACAATAGCATTACCGCCAAGTCTGTTGCCACCATGAATGCCGCCAGTCACTTCACCTGCTGCATATAAGCCGTCAATAACCTTGCCCTTCTTATCCAGAACATGTCTGTTTTCATCAACCGTAACGCCACCCATAGTATGGTGTGTAGAAGGTGCGAGTAATCTGATCTTCAGCTTAACACCATCCAGTGTATAAGTAGATTCATCATAATTACCATTTGCATCCTTTTCGGCATTACCAATTAATCTTGTCCAGCCTGTCTTGGTTGGCTTCAGAGTATCTTCTTTGCCTTCCATCAAAGCCTTGTCATATTCTTCGATCGTCTTCTTTACTTCTTCACCAGTGCACTTGAAGCCAAGCTCTTTGAAGAGATCATCGAGCTGATCAACAGTTCTTGTATACTGTCTGTTCTTTACATCGCTCTCCCAGAGTGTCTTGTCTTCATCTGTTGCCTGTCCATAAGGATATGGTCCAGGAATAATCTGATTACTGTTGGCAATTTCAATAACAGTACCTGTGGATCCATCGTATGTTATACCATTCTCAAATTCGCCAAGAGACAATACATCTCTTTCACCGGTTTCATTGACATAACGCTTGCCTGTGTTCGGGCTGACATAGATTGCATAGTTACCGCCGCCAAATGCCAGATCACCATTATCAACCCAGGCAATAGGCATTAACTGTGTCCAGCCCATGCCGGTTGTTCCAGCACCTGCTTCGGTAGCCATATCAATGCCGTCTCCCTGCAGAGAAGAACGGTTTGTAGTCTGTGTTTTATCAGTGATATCACCTTTAGCCCAGTATTCATTTGTGTCCATGACACGCTTGATATTAGCGGCATAACCACCTGTTGCAAGAACAACACCCTTATTGGCATGTAATGTAACCTTTGTGCCATCATACATGGTTGCCTTGACACCAGATACCTTATCGTTAGAGATAACCAGAGAATCTGCCTTTGTTCTAAGCATAATCTTATTATCAGAAGCATTGTCTACTGTCTTGGTCAGAGTATTCTTGGTTGTCGCAAAGTATGTGTTAAATACTGTCTTTCCCTTTGCATTTGATCCATCCGGATCAGCCTTGCCATCACCATCAAGATCAGAACCCATGAAGTCGTTCTCACGATTCCATAATGCACCGACAATAGTAGGCTGTACGGAGTTATCAAACAGAGCGCCCTGATCTTCCAGCCATCCCTTCAGATCCTGACCGCCATTGATAAACTGAGATACAAGCTTATAGTCGCCATATACCCATTTCTTATGGTTTGCACTTGGTCTTAAGCCACCATAATATGTCTGGAATATATGCAGATTAATCGTTGAGAATAATGGAAGTTCTGTCTCAGCTTCACCAGCATCCAGCTTAGGCTGTGCCCAGTCAAGATAAGCCTGAATTTCCTTCTTCAGTGCCTGTAATGTAGGCAGATATTCCTTATGTACACCTGCCTTGGATAATGTATCAATATCTCCGGCAACGAATTCATGATCCTTGAAGTAATCAGGATTGAATTCATCTTCATTCCAGTTCAGGATTGTCTTTAATACGGTAATATTACCGGCAGCTTCCTTGATCTTGTCATAAGTCTTGCCTTCATATTCACCTGTTGTTGCATCAGGATTTTCAGGATCCCAGCAGAGATACTTCTGTACAGACTGGAACTGTCCGCCTGAAGCAGTAGTGTTACCACCGATTTCAGCATTTTCTTCTACAACAACTACAGAGTCACCATTCTGTGCTGCCTGTACTGCTGCAGCCATACCAGCGCCACCGCCGCCAACTACAACAACATCATATGTTTCATCGATATCAGCCTGAGCTTCATGCTTGGCTGTATTCTTCTTGAACGCATCCAGATCAGAAGCGCCTGCCTGTTTGGCAGCATCATCCAGTGCATTCTTGAATCCGGCTGAAGTAAATGTAGCACCAGATACTGTATCAATACCGGAACCATTGGCAGCCTTAGCATCTTCTGCCAGATATGGGAAAGCTGGTGTACCGATATGATTTGTTTCAACATTGTCACTGTAATCAATATCTGAGATACCATTATCAGTAAATGTTACTTTTAAGTTAATCGGACCATTATATCCATCCGCAGTACCTGTATAAGTACCAGGCTTGGAATATGTAATTTCCTTGTTTGCCTGACTTGTTTTCTTGGCCTTCAGATCTTCAGGCTTCAGACCTGCTTCTGCAAGTGCCTTGGTAGCGGCTTCTTTAATTGCATTAGATGTTATGGTAGCACCTGATACGCCATCAACATTTACGGAATTTGCATCAACAATTTCACCCGGAAGCTGTTCCAAAGCCTTTGTGCCGATATCCTTTGTTTCACCAGGGCCTTCTGCCTTGACATCTGTGATTTCTCCATTGCTGAGTGTCAGTGTAACTGTCACATCACCACCATTACCCTTAGCAGTACCTATATAAGTACCTTCTTGGGAAGATGAGGATGATGTCAATGCTCCATATGAGCCTGTGAAGACAGCTGCAGCAATCAGTGCAGCAACAGAAACAATCGAAATTACCTTATTCTTTTTTTCACTCATTCAATTATTTCCCCTCTCGCTAAAACTAAGCTATCTCATTATACTAATTTATGAACGCATTCTCAATTTTTTATCATTTCACAGAACTTTCATTTTTCTGTGACTTTGTAAATCTGAATACAGCCACAGCTAAAACGACAATAATCCCAGACCACATTAACTTATTAGCGATGTCGGAATGGTACATTGTTCTGTATGCAAAGCATATGACTGTGTAGGCAGACCCTAACAGTATGATTCCATCGTAAATGTCTAAAATGGAAGAATGTTTCTGTATATCTGCTTTTTTAAGGCTTTCCTTATGCATGATGGTCGTAATGCCATCTATCGCTAGTACTGCCGCAAGCACATACATAACAAGCATAAATACTATATGATTCATTAGCTCTGTTCCTTTCTCTTTTGAAGCATGCAGAATATACAGCATACAATTGTAAAGATTACAGCCAATACAATATGAATCATACTGGTTATGTTTTTCAAAGAAATAACAGCTGTCTCTTTACCATAAACAATATATGACCATAAGATAGTTATCAAAATACTGCACCCTAAGGCTGCACTGCCTTTACTCTTCTTTAAAAGGTACCCTGTTATGATTTCCATCACACCAATCAGAATCATCAGAACTGTAATTCTTAACTGCATGGATCTTGCCGTAGATAAAAATATATCCTGATACATCAGGGACAACGAAAGAGGCATATATAAATATGCCAATACTGCCTGTACTACATCATATAATCCACCAAGCATCAGTATGATGCCGCTGATTGAAAACACCATAAATAAAGATCTATTATGCCTCGTTTTTAATAGAAGCCAGATAGCGCAGCTTTTGTTTTTCACGCTCTATGGCAAAACTAGGATCTGAAACAGCTTCCAGTATACGTGCTTTCAGATATTCTGAAAAATTATTGTAAGCTGGTTTTACAGTTCCTGTAGCTGAATTCCAGAGAACAATTTTACCATTTTTCTGCTGAATGCAGTATACCCCCTGGTTTACCTCTTCAATAACCACCAGATCCACTGGAAGTTCAAAGTTTATGCGGTAGTCTTCCGTCGCATCCACAAATACCGGTGCTCCATCCTTGCGATAGCCCAGCACTGCAAAGACCAGGAATCCTCCCTGACCATACTTCTTTAAAAATCTGATATAACTTTCTGGCAGGTGAACATGAAGCTCTGTTTCAGCATCTTTGATCATTTCGTCCGTCACTTTTGTATGAGTAAAGTCATAGCACTCCTCATACCTGCGAATAAGTTCTTCATTCCCCTCTGTATCCTTCCTATTCCTATGGTTTGTCATAACTCCTCCGCAAATAAAAAACACTTTCCGACCCGGCAGCACCACATCGAAAAGCGGAATTATTATTGCAGCTGGCTGGCTTTGCGGCCCCTATAGTTTTGCGTCACAACTTTTCAGATGTTTTGCCTATTAGGTTGTCACCTATATTATAGAATTATTGTAAATGAATGAAAGTGGGATACATGTCACTTCTTCATATAATATGCTTATTTTTCACCTTCTTTGTGATATTTCTTACCTATCATATCAAACCATTTCTGTAATCTTGCCTCATAGCCATTGTCTGACATATGGTAGAATGCCTTGTCTTTTATCTCATCAGGAAGATACTGCTGATTTACATAATGATATGGGTAATCATGTGCATAACGATATCCTGTCCCATGTCCGAGTTTTTCTGCAGACTTGTAATGTGCATCTTTCAGATAAGACGGAATATCCAGATTTCCACTCTTCCGAACTTCATCCCTTGCTGCATAGATACCATTTGTGACAGCATTTGATTTAGGTGCACAGGCAACATAGACAGCCGCATCTGCCAGAATAAGCTGTCCCTCTGGCATGCCTACTCTTTCTACCGCTATGGCGGCAGCGGCCGCTGTTTCGAGCGCTCGTATATCAGCGATACCGCATTCTTCCGCAGCCGCAATCATAATACGTCTTGCAATAAAACGAACATCTTCGCCTGCCTCTAACATACGGGCAAGATAATAAAGCGTAGCATCCGGATCAGAACCACGCATGGACTTGATAAAAGCAGATACAGTATCGTAGTGATTATCACCATCTTTATCATAACGGATTGCCTTTTTCTGAATGCATTCTTCCGCTACAGACAAGGTTATATGAATATGACCATCATCAGATTTATCCGTTGTCATATCCGCAAGTTCAAGGGCATTCAATACTTTTCTGGCATCACCATCAGCCGCATCCGCAAGGAATCTTTCCGCATCTTCATCTATAACCACATCATCTTTACCAATTCCCTTAATAGGATCTTTGACTGCTCTTTCAATGAGTATCATCAGATCTTCAGAAGTCAGAGGTTTTAATTCAAATATATGACTGCGGGATATCAGCGCACTGTTTACCTCAAAATAAGGATTTTCTGTTGTTGCGCCAATTAAAATAACTGTTCCGTTTTCTACATATGGCAGAAGATAATCCTGCTGGGCTTTATTAAAGCGATGGATTTCATCAATAAAAAGAATTGTTCTTTTGCCATAAGCACCCATTCTTTCTTTGGCATGAGTGACCGCATTTTCCATTTCTTTCTTTCCTGCTGTTGTCGCATTGATGTTTTCAAATGCGGCAGAGGTAGTATTTGCGATAACATGTGCAAGCGTTGTCTTACCGGTTCCGGGAGGACCATAAAAAATAACAGAGCTTAATTTATCTGCCTGTATGGCACGATATAAAAGTTTCCCCTTGCCAATGATATGCTGCTGGCCAACGACTTCATCAAGCGTGGAAGGACGCATGCGTACAGCTAATGGTTCTGTTTCTTTACGATTTTCACTTTCCGCATAATCAAATAAGTTATTCATTTCTGTACCCGCTCATTCTGATCTATTTTCTTCTTGACTACTGCCGGGACTCCAGCCGCAAGACTGTTATCTTCAATATCTTTTGTGACTACAGAACCAGCCGCAATCACACAGCCGTTTCCAATATGAACGCCCGGAAGAATACGGACACCCGCCCCTAACCAGCAGTTATCTCCTATCGTTACAGGCAAGGCCTTTTCCAGTCCTTTATTCCTGTCCGCATAGTTCATCGGATGAACTGCCGTATAGAAACCACAGGATGGTCCGATAAATACATTATCTCCTACAGTAATCTTTGCTCCATCCATGAAATAACAGTCATGTCCTACAAACACATGATTGCCTAAATGAATGTTATATCCATAGTCACACAGGAAAGGTGACAATACTTCCAAACCTTCTGACAATTGACATGTGTGCAGAATCTTCTTTAAGATTTCTTCTCTTTTAGAGACATCTGATGGTCTTGTATGATCATAATCAAAGCAATTATCCGCTGCTTCTCTTCTGCTTTGAACAAGCTGGGGATCATAGTTGGCATCGTACCATTCGCCAACAAGCATCTTATCTGTTTCACTCATATAGTTTCTCCATATTTTATTATTACAGAACATATAAACAAAAAAGAGACTTTTTACAAGTCCCTTTATCTTAAGTGCGGGTAACTGGATTTGAACCAGCACGGGTCGCCCCACTAGTACCTGAAACTAGCGCGTCTGCCAATTCCGCCATACCCGCATCGCAATAACTATTATACAGCGATATCAGATTTTGTCCATAGCTTTTTGAAGCAGATTTCTTGCGTAAACATCTCTTTCTGAATCATAACCCTGGAATGGATATGTCTCTACCCACTCATCAGGAAACTCCGGCATAGGTATGTCATCAAAGACAAGAAATCCCGAATAATACGGATGCTTTAACAGATAATCACAGATCACTTCCTGTCTTGTCTTGTTCAGATCAATTTCTGTGGCTCCTACTACCTTATCTGTTTCTTTCAACCCTGCATTTTTGAGGTAATCAATACATGGCTGTAATCCTTCATAACGCCAGGAAGATGAAATGACGGCATCGATCGGATAATCATGAAGAAGCTGATTCAGACGGGCAACACATTTTCTGTCCGCAAAGTCAAACCTGGCAGCCATCTTCTTTAAACGATCTTCAGTAGCCGGATCATCCGGATCCAGGAAGACATTAATAACACCATCAAAATCCAGAAACAGACAGAATTTCTGAACTCCTTTTTTTCTGTTTTCAAGAATCATGTCATTTACATAATCCAGTGTTTTCTGACTTACTTTAACTTTTGGCATTTTTTCTCCTGTGCCTGACAATAAATGATGCCATCTTATCCAGCAGTTTGGCAAGATAAGATATCATAAATGGAAGAATTACACATGCTGGTATAATAACCAGAAGATCCATCCACTGATATTGTACAGAAACATAGTTTCCAAACCATATCAGTATAATGAACATTATTACTGCCATGCCTATAATAACACTATAACGGAGCTTTGTTGGTGGGGAATATACCCCGTATAGTGTATAAAGATAAATGTAAGCGGTTAACATTACAAATATCCCGTAAAATCTTTCATCAGGCAGTTTAAACAGCCACCGGATCAATATGCAGACCATCGCTGTCGCAAATACAGCAATTGCACTAGGAAGTGCATTCCGGAATGCTTTTCTGAAGAAATGACCTGTCACCCTTTCAAAGGAAGGTTCCAGCTGTAATAAGAATGTAGGGAAACCTACTCCAAAGGCAGAAATAAGAGACAGATGAATCGGCAGGAAAGGATATCCTTGTCTCAGAATAATGACATACAGAGATAAGAGAATAGAGAATATCGTTTTTACAAGATACATGGAAGATGCTCTTGTAATGTTGTTTATAACTCTTCGTCCCTCCTGCACAATATCAGGCATCTGACCGAAATCATTTGTTAATAGAACTATATTAGCGCTGTCTTTTGCGGCAGAGCTGCCAGCAGCCATCGCTACAGATACATCAGCTGCTTTTAATGCCGGTACATCATTGACACCATCCCCTGTCATGGCAACGGTATGACCAGCTTTTTTTAGTGCTTTAACAAGTTCTTTCTTCTGTTGTGGAAGAACTCTTCCAAATACCTGATATTTCTGTATCAATGTATCATAGTCATCATTTGTTTTGGACATATCGACATAGGACCCAGCATCAGGGATACCAGCCTGTTTTGCAAGTGATGAGACAGTCACTGGATCATCACCGGAAATAACTCTGATATTGACATCCTGTTTTGTAAAGTAAGTCATGATGTCTTCTACGTTTTCACGCAGAATATCACGCAACGCAAATATTGCTACAGGCTCCAGGTCATCCGGAAGCCCGTTTTCACGCATGCTTGTTTCATCAGAATGAGCAAGAACGATAACCCGTTCTCCTGACTCTGTATAAGCATCCAGATAATGATTTACGGCTGGTGAACCATATGGAAACAGAAATGCAGAAGCACCCATATAGAATGAACCTTTTTCAGATAAAGAAGCACCAGCATATTTACGATCACTGGAGAAAGGAAGGACATCTGTTTTTTCATGCAGATTGTTTACGGAAAAGTAATCTATCAAGGCTTGTGAAGTCGCATTCGGTTTCTCTTCACCCTGCAGATAAGAGCCCATAATATCTTTAATATCAGATAAGGAATATCCCATCAATGGCTTTACGTCTGTTACTTCCATGCTTCCTTTTGTCAGAGTGCCTGTTTTATCCAGGCAGATCGTATCTACTCTTGCCAGAGATTCAATTGAGAAAAGATCCTGGACAAGAACATGATTTAAGGAAAGACGGATTGTAGATACTGCTAAGGCAATAGAAGTTAATACAACTAAGCCTTCCGGAATCATACCGACTACAGCAGCTACCGTTTTTAAAATCGCATCCTGCCAGCTCATCCCTATAAAGTAATAATGTGTAATAAACAGAATTATGCCTGCTGGAATGATGATAATTGAGATGATACGGATCATGCGGTTCAATTCATCATGCAGGACACTTCTGGCGTGTTTTTCTTTCTGGGCATCCTCCATAATTTTGGAAGCTGCACAATGTTTTCCTACCTTGACTACTTTAGTTACAGCACCACCAGCTGTAACGATTGTTCCAGCGTAGATCGGATCCCCTGTCTTTTTAATAACTGTATCCGATTCCCCCGTCAGCATGGATTCATTGACTTCGAGATACCCTTCTTCAACAACTGCATCGGCAGGGATCTGACTGCCTGCTTCGATACGCATGCAGTCATCCTGTACAATTTTCTCTATTGGTATTTCCTGCCACTCGTCATCACGCAGCACATCAACACTGGTAGCGACCATGATTGACATTTTATCCAGCAGCTGTTTGGATTTGATTTCCTGTACAATGCCTATAATCGCATTAAATATGATTGTTACGATAAAAAGGCCATTTGAAAAACGGCCGGTAATCATAACCAGGATAAAAAGAATAATATTAACAATATTAAAATACGTAACAATATTGGAACGTACGATTTCCTTAACAGAGCGGGTCAGACGTTTTTCAGATCCATTAACCAGCCCTTCATCCTCTCTCTTTTTTACTTCTTCAGAACTCAATCCTTTATACATAGACTTACTTCTTTGTAATGATATCAATCAGCTTCTGCTTGATATCACGCATATCCCATTCATCTGGTAATGCGCCATGATTTGCCGTCGCAAATGCATTTGCCAGAACGAGTGCATCTCTTACAGAAGCACCAGCATTGCGTGCACATACAAAAGCACCACAATGGAATAATGTGTTAATCTTCTTTCTTTCCGGCACAAGGAAACTCTGATCCTTTTCGTAGTAATAAGTGCCTTCCCCATCTTTAACAATCACTACTGGGCTATTAGTTAACTGATACAGTAGCGCTGATGTTTTCTGCAGATCTTTTTCCTTTTCATGGGAAAGATACCATGCTTCTTCTTCATTCAGATATAACACCGGATGCATTTTAAAAAGTGCATCATGGGCTTCTTCAGGAATATCTTCAATTCTTTCACCCAGAATATAATAAACCGTTTTACCTAAATCATCTATCGTTTCCAGAAGATCAGAAGCACCATCCCCTGCCAGTAAATCTCCGGATACAATCAGATTATCGATTTCATCCGGATACAGGTCTTCTGTATAGGAATGATCAAAACTATATTCTGCACCAGGTACAAAGATAACAGATTCATTACCCTCTTCATCTTTGAGATGATAGGTGCAGCCATCTGTTTCAGGTGTGTAGCACTCTACCGGAATACCCTTTTCTTTCATAGATGCCTGAACCTTATCACCATATACACCCGTTCCTACCGGTGCAAGAAGCTCATAAGGAAAGCCGAATAAATGAAATATTTCCGCAGAGACAAAGCCACTTCCACCAACAGTTTCATAGGTATTGTTTACCTTGAAATCTTCATTTCCCTTAGGAAGTTCTTTTACTTCCGCAATAATATCTGTATGTACAGAACCAATAATTAATGTTTTATCCATAGATGCTATTATAGCATTCAAATACAAAGAAAAACTGACTCATTAGAGTCAGTTTTCTTACCAATGGTGGTCCCAGGCGGAATTGAACCGCCGACACAAGGATTTTCAGTCCTTTGCTCTACCGACTGAGCTACAGGACCAATGGTTGCGAGGGCTGGATTTGAACCAACGACCTCCGGGTTATGAGCCCGACGAGCTACCAGGCTGCTCTACCTCGCGATAATCATAATGCAGAATTTACAGCTTACAGAATAATGGCGGAGGAGCTGGGATTCGAACCCAGGCGCCGGTTGCCCGACCTACCGGTTTTCAAGACCGGACCCTTCAACCACTTGGGTACTCCTCCAAAGTGGACCCTGAAGGACTCGAACCTTCGACCAGTCGGTTATGGGCCGACGGCTCTGACCAACTGAGCTAAGGGTCCGAAGCTGGCGGAAATCCGCTTTACTTATTCTGATAAAACTAAATGGTAGCGAGGGTGAGACTCGAACTCACGATCTTCCGGGTATGAACCGATTGCTCTAGCCAACTGAGCTACCTCGCCACATCCATGGTCGGGATGGCAGGATTCGAACCTGTGACCCCTTGATCCCAAATCAAGTGCACTACCAAGCTGTGCTACATCCCGATATGGTGCGCCGGGCAAGAGTCGAACTCGTAACCTTTTGATTCGTAGTCAAATGCTCTATCCAGTTGAGCTACCGGCGCATGCGCTGTAAACAGTGCTCAACTATAATAGCAAGAAACATTTCAGATTGCAACAGCTTTTTTTCTTCTTTCAGCTGGTTCGTGCATAAATCGTTATATACACGATTGCAATACTCTCTCAAGGTTTCGTCCGCTTTGCGACCAACACATTATATCATAATTATTAATTTATATACCCCAAATTAACCAGGTGACGATATAACCGGATATTACCGCAACAGCCGTGAAAGGAACACCGATTCTCATAAAGTCTCTGGTAGAGACTTCATAGCCTTCTTTCTGCAGAATTCCGATTCCGGCTATATTGGCAGAAGCACCTACAGGTGTCAGATTCCCGCCAAGTGTAGCACCGATTAATAAGCCAAAATACAATACGTATGGTTCCACACCCATCGCTGCAGCGATCCCCTGCACTACCGGCAGCATCGTTGCAACATAAGGAATATTATCAACAAATGCAGAAATCAAAACGGACGCAAATACAATTAATGAATACATCAGGAATAATGAATTACCGCCAATCTTCACAAATACATTTGCAATGGCATCAATAACACCCGCTTCTGTAATTCCCTGAATGACGACAAACAAACCAATTAAAAGAAGAAGTGTATTGAAATCTATGGATTTAACTGCCCGTTTAAATACATCCGCTGATTTTTCTCTTAACATTCCATAGACACAGCCAACAGCTGCATAAGCAACGCATATAAGACCATTGGTAATATCCGGCTTATCAGGTATCTGTGATGCGGTTATTAATGTCACAATGACGCCAAGCAGTAAGAAGGAAGGTACATAATCATGAACGACTGTTTCTACTTCCGCATGAACACTTTTCTTTTCTTTTCTGAATAACCAAAGCAATACCGGAATGGTTAATAAAGCACCTGTCTCTACTGAAAGACATATAGATGGTTTTCCCTGGAAGACAAAGAAATCATTAAAACTCATATTGGCATAACCGCCTAATAAGATAGAAGTTGTATCTCCTACCAGTGTCGCTGCGCCCTGCAGATTGGATGAAACGGCAATGGAAATAATAACAGGTACAGGATTTGTGCCAAGCTTACGGCATACTGCAAGTCCGATTGGCGCAACCATCAGCACGGTTGCAACATTGTCTACAAATGCAGAAATGATACCTGCAAATAATGAAAGTACAACAACTGCCCACTGTATATTTGGGACAATCTTCAGAAGCATCTCTGACATACGCATCGGCATTTGTGACTCTATAAACAGTTCCACAACTACCATTGTTCCGGCCAACATCAGAATAACGTTCCAGTTTATGGCAGAAAAAACATGATTCAATGGCAATATGCCCAGAATAACAAATACGCCTGCCGCTATTAATGCGGTAATAGGACGGCGGTCTGGCAGCAGCAACAAAAACACATACATTGCGGCAAATAGAATTAATGCTAATACCATGATTAAACTCTCCCTGCTTCAGGCTGTATCATAACATATGTCCTTTACAATCCGTGCGATATATTCTCTATCAGAGTATGCAGATCTATTGATCTGTCAGTGTAATCCATGGAAAGACCAATTGGTGTCAATGCCACGTATCCTCTGTCAACTGCATCAACGTCACTTCCAGAATGTACTTTTTGTTTCATATGGAGTCTCGTGTTATCTGTATGCAGTATACATGTATCTTCATCAATTGTCTGAATACTGACATGTTTGGCATAGTTTCTGCCCTTCTCTGATGTGCAAATTCTATACCCTTTGATATCTTCATATGGAAGAGACGGTACATTAGCACTAAGTACATAGTCATGACTTTCCTGCATATATGCCGGTATCAGTTTACGGGCTATTTCTGCAGCGGCAGAGAAATCCTCTGATTCATAAGAACATAAAGAAACTGCCATTGCCGGTATTCCTGCAATCAATGCTTCAGAAGCTGCACCAATTGTTCCTGAATATAAAACATCATCAGAAAGATTTTCTCCATGGTTAATTCCGGATATAACAAGATCCGGCTTGTCTTCCATCATGGCATAGATGCCATAATAAACACAATCTGCAGGCGTGGCATCTACAGCCCATGCTTTCTTTACGCCTGCTATATGTCTGATTTCACAACGATTATCTTTCACAAAATAGGTAACGCTATGGGAATAGCCGCTGCGCTGTAGTATAGGTGCACATACATATAATTCATAATCATCTTTCAATGCATGGATTAATGCATGAATTCCAGCTGCATCAATACTATCATCATTTGCAAGTAATATCTTCATCTCCACCTGCTTTCATGAGAATCATTATACATGGTACAATACGGTCATGAAGATTGAATGTACAAAAGAAATAACATCTTTTTTAGATCGCTGCCGCTATCACATATACAATGATGAAAAGAATGATTTTCTCGGTATGCATGTCACAAAGTCTAACGAGAAAAAAGTGCAGAAAATGATGCACGATGCCGGTTTTGCGGAATTCAGCGGCGAGGAAAGTACATGGCCTTCCCTGTTTTTATCTGTCAAAGATTGGGAACAGAGTTCCTATCACGCTAACGTATCTTTAGATATGGTGAAAGATGGTCACTTTTCTTTTGAAACAGAACGCATTGCAGGTCATGAGTTATTCAATGCGGATTGTATTCAGAAAGATCCGAAAAGAGAATTAAATGACAGCATGAAACTAAGAGCTATGGATGCTAACTTTGATGCGATCTATCTTTTACAGGATGATGAAGACTGGATGCTGGATGCCCCAAGTGAAGCTGCCACAAACAATGTACCGGCAGAGAAAGCGCATGGTGATATTCTTACCTTTGGATTAGGTATTGGCTATTTTCTGTATATGGCGATGCTGAATGATAAAGTTACCAGCATTACCGTTATTGAAAAAAGTGAAGCTGTTATTGCCATGTTCAACAGATTCTTATGGCCGCAGTTTCCACATAACAAACCTGTAAAGATCATTCAGGGTGATGCATTTGAACTGTTTAATAAAAAAATCTTTAACAGTTATGACTATGTCTACACGGATATCTGGAAATCTGGTAATGATGGTTTAATCACTATCGAAAAGCTTCTCCAGCAGTATCTTCCACCTTATGAAAAAGCTTCCTTTTGGATCGAAGATTCGTGTTTTGAAATCATGTGGACATTGATTTTTCTGTACTTTGATGCTTTAGCTCACCATCATAAACCATCTGTAAATCCTGCTTATGCATCAGAAATGAAAAAGCTCCGGCTGTATTTTGAGAGTATTCATGAAACTCTCAATCAGCCGGA
Source organism: Erysipelotrichaceae bacterium (assembly GCA_019415435.1). GTDB lineage: Bacteria > Bacillota_I > Bacilli_A > Erysipelotrichales > Erysipelotrichaceae > Bulleidia. The sequence continues at coordinate 53,647 of DXZE01000004.1, read as the reverse complement.
ACAATTACAGTTTTATATGTATGATACAGAAACAATCCGTAAAATTCTTTCTTTAAAGTAATAATGGCAGAAACAGTTTTGCAAGGCCAAGGAAGATAAAGAAGCCAAGCATATCTGTAGCTGTTGTAATAAAGATGGACGATGATACTGCCGGGTCTGCGCCGAGTTTCTTTAATATTACCGGAACCAGGAATCCGAATACACCAGCCACAACAAGGTTGCCTATCATTGCGACAAAGATAATAATGCCCAGATATATATTCTGATATACAGCCGCTACAATCACACCCGTCACTAAGCCGCAGGCTGCACCATCAATGACTCCAAGCAGTATTTCTTTCCAGAATGCCCTGGCGAATTTTTTTAATGAGATTTCATCCTGTGATAATTCTCTTACAAGAATAGACTGTGTCTGGGTACCGGCATTACCGCCCATTCCAGAAACAATCGTCATGGTAGCTGAAAGAGCTACAACCTGGGCAATTGTTGATTCGAATGACTTTACAACAAAGGATGCTAAGAATGCCGTTCCAAGATTAATCAGCAGCCATGGCAATCTCATCTTTACAGACTCCATCAAAGTACTGTTCAGATCTTCTTCCTTACCAACACCGCCAAGTTCAAGGATATCTTCGTTATATTCCTGGATAATAACATCGATAATATCATCAACTGTAATAATACCCAGAATAGATCCCCGGTTATTCACAACCGGAAGTGCATTCAGATCATATCTTGATACAAGCCTGGCCGCATACTCCTGATCATCTTCCGGATGAACATAGATCGGATTTTCTTTCATGATATCTTTCAGCTTTGCATTCTTATCCGCTGTTAATACCTGTCTTAAATTAACTGTACCAACTAGTTCACGGGAATGTGAGACAACATAAATTGTTTCAATGACCTCAGTACGGTTTGCGATCTGTCTTACCTGATCCATACCCTGCTTGACTATCATATCTTCCTGAAGTGAGATATATGCGGTTGTCATGATACCACCAGCACTATCTTCAGGATACTTTAATAATCTTGTGATGATGGCACGGTCTCCTTCCATCATCTGATTCATTAATGCCTTGCGTCTGGCTACAGGCATATCACCAATCAGGTCAACGATGTCATCTTTCTGCATATAGCCGAATACTTCGATCAATTCATCGTTGGTGATTGTCTCTGCCATACGCAGTCTTTGTTCGTCTTCTGCCTGCTCAAGGACCTCTGCCAGATCCTGATCATCCATTAAAGAACATAATTTCCACAATTCAGAATCATTCAGTTCTTCTGAAACAGACGCAATATCATATGCATTTATATTTTCAATATAGTCATGCAGTTCTGCGGCTTCATTGTCTCTGATAATGCGCTGCAGCTCACTTTTCGTCATCTTATCTGTCATATTTCACCTGATATGTATCTATTGTACATGTTCATGCATAATATAAAGCAATTAATTTAATAAGATAAAAAGAAAAGATACACTGCCCAGATACAGGTATCTTTTTGAGGGAGGTACATACGAGCTATATGTACCTTTAAAGTTAATATTATCCTCTATATATTGAATAACAATCATCAGTTATTCATTCAGAGAATAAAATAAAAAACCGAAGTTTTCACTCCGGTTCAGAGGTGGGGAAGAAGGGACTTGAACCCTCACGATGTTTCCATCAACGGATTTTAAGTCCGTTGCGTCTACCGATTCCGCCACTTCCCCATCAAGGAAATGGAGGTTCGTGCCGGAGTCGGACCGGCGCTCACAGAGTTGCAGTCTGTTGCCTTACCACTTGGCTAACGAACCATCCTGCACTTACGTGCTCAATTAGTATAGCTAAATTCAGAAAATAATGCAATACAAAGAAATTTCTTTCAGAATCATACAGGAAGGGATATATATCCCTTCCCATGTGATAATTACTGTATTTTTACCTTATTCCAGAGATCTGATAATTGTCTTGTTAATTCTTTATTGTAATGGAATACTTCATCATTAGAACCATCTGTTCTTGGCTTATAAGCTGGATTTTCAAAATAATCACCATCTGGTCCGGACAGATAATCTTCTACATCCAATCGGACAGGTGTATAGCCAACCCATTCAGAATTAGCTAATTGTGCATTGTAACTCATCATATAGTTAATGTAATCATTAGCTAAAGGTACACAGGATGCATTCTTCGGTATAACCATAGCATCAACCCATTTATTTGTACCCTGTTTCGGTTCAATCCATCCCATATCCATGTTTTCAGATAATACATATGCCGCATCACCGGAATACATAATGCCGATAGCCTTTTCATAATTAGCCATGCCATCAATAATATCATCTGTTACATAAGCAGGTTCCATGGTTTTATTCATCTTGCGCAACCAGTTATAGGCTTTCTGAATCTGATCAGGATCATCTGTATTCATAGAGTATCCTAATGCCTTAAAGGCAACCATAAAGCCATCACGCTGTGAATCATAGAAAAAGATATTGTTTTTATACTTTGTATCTCTGAGAATTTCCCATCCCTTTTTCTCTATGGATTTCTCATCAACAATCTGCTTGTTATATACAAGGCCTACTGTTCCCCAGAAATATGGCATTGAATAGACACCACCCGGATCAAATGCTTCACGCATTTCAGCTACAGCAGGGTTCAGATCCTTTTCATTTGGTATCTTTGATTTATCCAAAGGCTGCAGCATATCTTCACTGATCATTCTTTCAATCATGTAGTCTGAAGGAACGATAACATCATAGGCTGATCCACCAAGCAGTTTTGTATACATCATTTCATTGGATTCAAATGTATCGTAGTTAACCCTGGCATTATACATTTTTTCAAAATCCGAATTCACATTTTCACCAATATATTCACCAGCGTTATATACATTGATGACATTACAGCCATATTCCTTCTTGGCATCTTTCACCTGTTTTACTTTATTGGAGGCAGAAGAACCGCAACCCGTCAGTACAACAGCCATTCCACTGACCAGTATGGCATTAGTGATTTTCTTCAACAGCATGTTTCTTCTTACTCCTTTCTCTGATAACAGGTACTACATTGACTATAATCAAAACTGCTGTAACAACATATACGATAATAGCTGATAAAGCATTGATTGTAGGATTCACTCTTTTTACATTGGAATATACATAAATAGAAATGTTGGATACACCCGGACCAGTTGTAAACAAGGATATGACAAAGTCATCAAATGACATGGAGAAGGCAACTAAGGCACCAGCTATAATACCTTCCTTGATCTGAGGAATAATGACTTTGAACATTGCCTGCCATGGTGTACATCCAAGATCCATAGCCGCATCCGCAAGATTAGGATCCAGTCTTCTGAGACGCGGTGTCACACTTAACATCACATAAGGAATACAGAAGGCAATATGTGCTAAAAGCATCGTTGTAAAACCTGTCTTGATACGTAAGGAAGTAAAGAACAACATGAAACCTATTGCTGTAACAATTTCCGGATTCAGCATCGGAAGATTATTTACCTGTGTAATTAATTCTCTTATGATTTTTCTCGATTTTGACATACCGATCGCGGTAATTGTTCCGACAAATGTAGATATAATTGTCGCAAGTACCGCAATGATGACAGTAGTCGCTATCGCTTCCATAATGGAGCGGTTAGCAAACATAGATTCATACCATCGGGTAGAAAAACCAGTGAATCTGGTCAATGACTTGGAACGGTTAAATGAGAAGAAAACAACATAGATAATCGGAAGATAAAAGAATAATGCAATAAGTCCCAGCCAGATTTTACTGAAAATGCCTGTCTTTTTATGACTCATTCTGATACCTCCTTCGGTTCTTTATCCAGTTTTCTTGTAATAAACATGGATATGAGAATAATCACAGCCATGATTAATGAAATAGCAGATCCAAAGTTCCAGTCACCTGTAGACACAAAGTAATCTTCGATCAGATTACCTATCAGTACATACTGACCACCGCCTAATAGCTTTGGAATGAAGAAAGAAGACACAGCCGGCAAGAATACCAGTGTAATGCCAGAAACAACACCACTGAAGGAAAGCGGCAGAGTGACTCTTAAGAATGTCTGTCTGTCATCAGCACCTAAGTCATGTGCTGCTACGATGAGAGATGGATCTATCTTGGAAAGAGCAGTATAAATCTGCAAAATCATATATGGCAGAAAGTTATAGACCATACCGATATAAACACGGATCTCAGAAGAAACACCGAATCTGCTGAGAATACCCTTCCAGGCATATGTTCTTACAAGCATATTGATCCACATAGGAAGAGTGATTAACAGTACCGCTAATCCCTGACTCTTTGGCTTCAAACGGGCCATGACATATGCCGTAGGATAGCCTATGGCAATGCAGATAACAGTCGTCACAAATGCCATCACAAGTGAGCGCCACATAACCGATGGAAAGATAGCATCTGAGAAGAAACGGGCAAAGTTTCTTAATGTGAACTGAAATGTCAGTACATCATTTCCCTGCACTGTAAAAGCGTACAGAACAATCATTAACATCGGGACAACAATCATGATTGTCATCCAGATAACATATGGAATAACAAGTTTAGAAAATGATTTCATTGCCTTACCCCATCTTTCTCATGACATGAATATCTTCCGGATTCCAGACAAGACCTACTCTTTCTCCTTCTTCGATACGGTCAGTTGTTTCAATCTTTAATTCTCTTCCCTGTGTGGAGAAGGTAACCGGATAGTCTCCTTCAGTAATATTTTCATCATCAAAGTCATACTTCACATCCCAGATCTCTACTCTGGAATTATCTTCGGTAGACCATGCATACGCATCAGCCCAACGGATCAGATCTGTATCCAAAGCAACAGACTCCTTGATTTCATCCACTGTCTTATAGAAATCAAATGCCTGAATCATTTCTTCATTCTCTGTATCTTCAACCGTATGCGGCTTCATGACATTGATTGTGATGGTAATAGAAGTATTGTTATCTGTCGCAAATGTACACTTGTATTTTCCTACTTCAGGCTTTACATCATAGTCAACATGAGAAATGGAAATATCTTCATCCTCATCATTCCATGCCTGTGCGTTTGCGCGCGCAATAACTTCTGTATCTGTCAGTTCACCGACATCTTCCAGATCCATGGAGAATGAAGAAGCACTGATTTTCTCATGCGCCTGCTCATTTACGACATCATGTTCACCAGTCACATGCATGATGACCGTCTTCTGGGTGCCGGAAGAAGTTTCCGCAATCACTTCATAGTGAACACCTTTGAAAAGTACAGACTTTACTTCCCCATTCAACAGGCCTCTGTTGCGTGGAACGATATCAATATCTTCTGGACGGATAACAATATCTACCGGTTCATTTTCAGAGAAGCCATAATCTTCACATGCATAATCTACATTATCAAAAGAAACAAGATTATCATGCTTCATGGTGCCATCGATAATATTGGAATCACCGATAAATCTTGCACAGTATTCATTAACAGGTGTGTTATATACCTCTACTGGTGTTCCAACCTGTTCAATCATGCCGTCTTTCATAATGACAATCTTGTCAGACATGGTTAAAGCTTCTTCCTGATCATGTGTAACAAAGATAAACGTGATGCCTACTTCCTGCTGGATTTCCTTTAATTCCACCTGCATTTCCTTACGCAGATTCTTATCTAATGCAGAAAGAGATTCATCTAATAAAAGTACTCTTGGTTCATTGACAAGGGCTCTTGCGATAGCGACACGCTGCTGCTGACCACCAGACATCAATGTAACGTCTCTATGTTCAAAGCCTTCCAGTCCGACTAAGGAAATCATACGGCTTACTTTCTGATCGATGATATCCTTCGGCTGTTTCTTGATTGTTAAGCCAAAGGCAATATTGTCATATACATCCAGGTGTGGAAACAAAGCATAGTGCTGGAAGACTGTATTGACATCTCTTTTATAGGCAGGAATAGACGCAATATCTTCTCCATCCATAATGACATGTCCTTCATCTGGTTCCAGGAAACCGGCAATGATTCTTAACAAAGTTGTCTTACCGCATCCAGACGGTCCTAATAAAGTCACAAATTCATTTTCTTCAATATCCAGATTAATCCCCTTTAATACAAGCTGGTTATCAAACTGCTTTACAATATTCTTGATTTCAATAAGTTTCTTTGCCATAGATTCTATCCTCTTTCTCTTGTATTAGAATTCTGGTGGTGTACTGATCCACAGAACACTTGCTTTCTTGGTTGAATGATTTTCAATACGGTGAGCAAGATCTCCTTTTATATAAAAGGTTTCTCCTTTTTTCACAGGTGTGCCTTTCTTCTGCTTGCCTCTGACAAGAACAATTCTTCCAGATAAGACAAATCCCAGCTCTTCTCCCTCATGAGGCTCAATCACCTGTGAAGAATAACCTGGTTCTATATCCAGAATCAAAGGTTCCATCGCATTCTTCTGGGCATTAGGAACAATCCACTTTACCTGATACCCTTCCTGTTCATCTATAAACATGTCATTTTCTCCAAAGACAATCTGTTCACTGCCTTCTTCTGAAAAGAATTGGGACATGGTAACGCCTAACGCTTCCGCAATATCTTCTAATGTCTGAATAGATGGTGAAGTCAGGTTACGTTCCAGTTGTGAAAGAAATCCTTTTGATAATTCTGTTCTTGAGGCCAGTTCCTGCAATGTCAGGTCATTACGCAAGCGCAATTGTCTGATCCTTTCCCCAATATCAATCATGCGTCCTCCGTGTTTCCTTTTACTAAACAAAAAATCGCTTTTTACAAAACCTTGTCTATTATGTCACTGACAGGTTTCATATGCAAGATAATTCTTAACTTTTTGTTTAGAATCTCTAAACCTTCAGGGTATAAAAAAAGCAGATTGCTCTGCTTTTCACTTATCTTGCCTTATTGACTACTTCCAGAAGTGCTTCCTTAGGCTGGAAACCTAATGTCTGTCCTGCAATCTCACCATTTTTGAATGCAATCAGAGTCGGGATAGACATAATGCCATAGCGCTGGGCAATGTCCGGATTATCATCCACATTTACCTTAACAAACTTGACATCCTTTACTTCATTGGAAATTTCTTCTACAAGCGGGCCTACCATCTTGCATGGTCCGCACCAGTCTGCGTAGAAATCAACAAATACAGATTTATTATCTTTTAAAATCTGATCGTATTCAGCACTGTTCTTAACAATATCCATTGTACATACCTCCTTGTTAATGCATTCAGTATGCCATGATTCATTTATTTTACAAAGTGATATGCTCAGAAAATTGTAATTTCATAGGATGTATGGAAAGTATCATGCGGCTTGAGGATTCTGGTGCCTTCTCTTTTTTCAAAAGGCACTTCATTTTCTTTAAAGTCGGTATGAGAATGCCATGGCTCCAGGCATACAAATGGTGCATACGGACTCCAGAAAGCAATCCACTCATAATCATGGAATGTTACAGTTACACCATGTTTTCCATTGGTTAAAGATGCCTCTGTACTCTTTGGACCAGCAATAATGATTGTATTATTTAATGCATCTCTTTCGAGATCTATATGATCACAATTACGCATATGCGTATTCTCAAAATCCGATGTTTCAGGATGGTTCAGCTGAATGTAATAATCTTCAAACTTACCGCCGTTTACAGGACAGTTAAATGCCGGATGCAGACCGAAATTAAATGGCATATCCTCATCATTGTCATTTGTGATGGCATAGGAAATCTCCACCGTCTTCCCCTTTAATACATACTGAATATGCATTGTAAAGTGGAACGGATACTGTTCCAGAGTTTCCCTGGAATCCTTTAATTCCATGACAATATGATGCTGATTATGTTCTATGCATGTAAAATCAGAGTGTCTTGTAAAGCCATGATTACCGGTTTTATATTCTTTTCCATTAATATGAAGAATCTTATCCCAGGTACTGCCTACCATCGGGAATAATGTAGGATTGCGTCCACTCCAGTATTTTGGATCACCCTGCCACATGTATTCATTCTGATCTTCTTTGTCTTTAAAGCTGTGAATTTCAGATGCGTGTTCATCCACTGTTACAACTGCTTCATCATTTTCCATTGTAAATGCTGCCATGCTCTTCCCTCCTGAACATCTCTGATGTTCATTATATATAAATAAGCAGAATGATGAAATCATTGTGTGAATTTGTTAACTTTTCACAAAGTTGTGGCAGAATCGAATGAATGGGGTTACACTATTTTACGGTATCACAGGAGGTATTTATAAATATGGCATTTATCGATGGAATTAAAGCTAAGGCAAAAGCAGACAAGAAAACGATTGTTCTGCCTGAGTCAGAAGACGAAAGAGTTATCAGAGCTGCCGCAGAGGTTATGACGGAAGGCACTGCAAACCTGATCCTGCTTGGAAACAAGGATGAAATCAAGGCAAGCGCTGATAAGCTTGCTGTAGATTTAAACGGAGTAGAAATTGTTGATCCTGAAACAACAGACAAACTGGGCACTTATGTCAATGTTCTTTATGAAGCAAGAAAACATAAGGGAATGACACCAGAGAAAGCAAAGGAAACATTACTCTCTGATAAGACAATGTTTGGTGTTGTTATGTTAAAGAATGGAGATGCGGATGGACTTGTATCCGGTGCATGCCATTCTACAGCCAACACATTAAGACCTGCTTTACAGGTTCTTAAGACAGCGCCTGGCAAGAAGATGGCATCCGGATTCTTTGTCATTGATGTTCCGGATTGTGATCTTGGCGACCATGGTACATTCGTATTTGCGGATTGTGCATTGAATCAGGATCCTGATTCTGATCAGCTTGCGGCTATTGCGGCTGATTCCGCAGAGTCTTTCGAGAGTCTGGTTGGCGGACATGCAAAGGTTGCTTTCCTCTCTCATTCTACAAAGGGTTCCGCAAAGCATCCGCTAGTAGATAAAGTTGTCAATGCAGTCAAGAGTGCTCATGAGAATTATCCGGATCTGGATTGTGATGGTGAATTACAGCTGGATGCCGCAATTGTACCAGAGGTTGCTGCATTGAAAGCTCCTGGAAGCACTGTTGCAGGTCATGCCAATGTACTGATCTTCCCTAATATTGATGCTGGTAACATCGGTTATAAACTTGTACAGAGACTTGGTAAGGCTGATGCTTACGGACCAATGCTGCAGGGTCTTGCAAAACCTGTTAATGACTTATCCAGAGGATGCTATTGGCAGGATATTGTCGGTGTTGTAGCTATTACAGCTGTACAGGCACAGTTAGCAGAAAAGTAAGTTATTCTGATCCCGGATATCCGGGATCTTTTTTTGTATAAAGCCGGATAAAGTTTCTAACTCTATCCGGCTTTTCTAATGATTTCAATCAATATTATTTATCCGCAATGATATCTCCGACAATCAGGCCATTGGCTGCTGCTTGTGACAAGGATCTTGTAAAGCCAGCCCCATCACCTAATGCATAGATATCTTTCGCTGCCTTTAATTCAAAGTTATCTGCCTCAGGTCTGGCGGAATAGTACTTGCATTCTACTCCATACAGTAATGTATCTTCATTTGCAGTACCTGGTGCTACCTTATCCAATGCATGTAATGTTTCAATAATATTATCCAGCTGACGCTTAGGCATGCATAAAGATAAGTCTCCCGGTACAGCATCTAAGGTAGGTCTTACAGATGACTGTTTCAGACGAGATGCAGTAGTTCTTCTGCCCTTTTCAAGATCTCCTAATCTTTGCACAAGAACATAACCGCCGCTGATCTTGTTAGCTAAGGATGCAACATATCTTGCATATTCTACAGGCTGATCAAATGGTTCGGTAAAGAATGTAGAAGAGAGTAAGGCAAAGTTGGAATTATCAGACTGTTTTGCTTTATCTTTATAGGAATGACCATTGACAGTTAATACACCATCACTGTTTTCTGTGACAACATAGCCTCTTTCATTAAAGCAGAACATTCTGGTTCTGTCTCCATAATGACCATTCTTAAAATAAATCTTAGGTTCATAAATACGGGATGAGAAATGTTCCCATACTTCATATGGAAGTTCTACTCTGACACCGATATCTACCTGGTTATTCGTACGTTTGATCTGGTACTTATTGCACCATTTTTCAAACATGCCGTTGCCAACTCTGCCTACCGCAAAGACAATCTTCTTTCCCTTTACAGTATGTTTTTCACCATTCTGGGTAAATAACACCTCATGACTGTCACGATCCACATCTTCTACAACTGCCTGGGTTTCAATCTGTACAGCTCCATCCATGGAATGTACAAAGTTCAGCATTGTAGAATAGTTGGCATCTGTTCCTAAATGCTTTACCTCCGCCTGCTGCATATGCAGATCATACTTTAAACAGAGTGTCTTCAACTCATTATCAGGTTCATAGACTTCTTTATCAGCACCATATTTCACAAGAATATCATCTGCCTGATGAATGTAATCCAGTACTTTAACAGGATCCATAACGTTAGGCAACCATCCGCCGTATTCCGTTGTGATATTATACTTTCCATCACTGAACGCACCTGCACCAGCAATGCCTTCCATAATGGCACAAGGATTGCACTTAATGCATTTCTTTACCTTTCCGGCAAGAATCGGGCAGCTTCTGTTTTCCAAAGACTTTCCTCTTTCTAATATCAGTACGGAAAGATCTTTCCTTTTTTCACATAAACGGTAGGCACACATCAATCCACCTATACCGCCACCGATAATTACGACATCATATTCACTTTTGTAACTCATTCGTTGTTTCCTTTCTTTGGCCATGGCGTTATCCTGTCTCCCTTAACAAGCCATGCTTTTTCTGCCAGCTCGGCAAGTGGTGTATCGGAGAGAGAATCTGAATAAAAGTTTTCAATATTCTTATCCACAGCCACTTCCTTAAAACGTCTTACTTTTTCTTTACCATGACAATTCAGACCTGTATACTTTCCTGTCTTTGCATCTACAACAGAAGCCATGACATACTGAATGTTAAGTTTCCTGCAGAATCTCTTAATAGTAAATTCTGGCGAAGCAGAAATAACCATATCATCTGGTTTCTGCTGTTTCTTATAGAAATCTTTCACATGATTCATATGAGAATCCACGAATGCATCTGCTGTCTTATCCATATCTTTTACAAAGACAAACATATGATACAGATTCTCTTTGAAAGTCTGCTTTTTGATAATATGACATCCCCATAAAGCAGCACAGATAACAGTTCTAGGTATGCTTAATAGTGTCAAAGGGCGATGTACATACAGCCACCCTACAAATTGTGCTGTGGAGTCGCCACGGTAAATCGTATTATCCCAATCATAAACATTCATGGCTGCTCTACCTCCTCAGTTTTTACGTTCTGATCGATTAAATCTGTATATAATCCGGATGGAGAATGCAGATAGCTGCATACATTTCCAAATAATGTAGCAAATACAAGTACCAGTTCCAGAACCCATTGTCCGATAACGGTCCATTCAAACTGGCGGTAAATCCAGTAAAAGATCATAATATCCGTAAATGGGTTAAAGATAATTTCAAATGCACATGCATACCCTTCCAGACCTACAATTTCACTCAGCATGCCCATGCATAACGGATTGATAAAGAATACAACCATGCCAAGGAAAATACTGCGTATCAGTTTTTCTTCAGTAGTATGGGCACGGATTAAAAATACAATTAGTCCACCCCAGCGGAATACATCCAAAATGATATCAATCACAGAATAATCCAGAAACAGATAACTGCGTATCGGCTTGCCTGAGAAATAAGCAATATAGTGAGAATACTCAATGCCATACCCCGGCACAAAGAAACGCAGGATAAAAGAACCTATTAAGAATATTACCGGTATACCGATATAAAATATCCGCCAGCAATGATCTATCAGAAAGTCTTCTATACGGATCATATGCCTGTATACGTTCTTACGATATCTTGCAAAAAGAAATATGAAGTAAATAAGCGCAAGTCCTTCACCAGCCAGAACAGAATACCTGCATAACCATGCAGAAGTATATGCAATAACCGGAATCAGAAAAGTAGAAAGATCAAACAGTACTCTGACTTTACGGATATGCAGAAGATATACTCCGATCAGATATATAAGTTCTACGGAAATCATATAGAATTCTTTATTGGTAAATAAACCAGCCCCGATAAAGAATATGATCAGGTACTTGATACTTTCTTCTTCTGACCGCAGCCACTCATAACAGCTGAACAGAATTAAAGCAATGAATACCGGTCTCCATATACTGTTATCATAAGCAACGGAAATCTTCCAGCTGTAGAACAGAGAATAGAAAACCATCATGAATATCAATGTAAACCGGAACCATGGATTACCGATCTGGAAGCTGTCAATGATATCCAGTATCAGCATAACAGATATAGCATTCACGGTTAATGCAAGAAAAATAGAAACCATATTCCTGTTTCCATGAAACATCCAGAAAAAGAAACCCTTGAACAAATCAAAACCCTGCAGGGTAGATCCGGAAACATAATGTGTCTTTAATACTGCCTGATTCATCCTAAATGCAGTATCCGGCAATAACGTCATATGCAGACCTGATATATACAGAATTACAAGCAGCAGAATTGAAGCAAGCAGAATATAGATACTGCGTGGCCTCCACAAAGCATGCCATACTTCTTTGTACCTTCTGATTGTCATAAACAAGGCAATCAGTAATACCAACAGTGTGGACCCTTGTACTGCCTCGACATCACCATGCATCACCATCTTTGGAAGATACAGCAGTTCTAATACAGTAAACATCGCTGCTAGTCCTAATGGAGCAGTAAAACCTTTTATTTTTATATACCATCTTTCTGATATCCACTGACCTGTTCCTTCAGCCAGAATAATCAGAAGAAGGGCTGTAATAAACGATATCAGCATAATTCTCCTGTTAATAGATTCGTAACCAGATTATTATAGCCTGAAAGATATAAAGAAACAAAAAAGAAAGGCATAACCGGTTTAGATTATGCCTTTCAAAGAGGACAACAGAACTTAATATTCAGATTAATACTGCGGAGCAGCTGGTGCAGCAGCTGATTCCTTTGCAGGAATATCAGCTACAGCAGCTTCAGTAGTAATGAACAGACCAGAGATACTTGTAGCATTCAGTAATGCACTTCTTGTAACCTTGGTAGGATCGATGATACCGTTCTTGTACATATCAATCCATTCACCAGTTCTGGCATTGAAGCCAATGTTCTCATCAGCATTTAACTGCTTTTCAAGAATCTCACTGCCATCATATCCGGCATTCTCAGCAATCTGCTGGATAGGTTCCTTCAAAGCTTCCAGAACTACATTCATACCTCTCTGCTCATCAACTACATCGCTCTTCAGAGAGTCACGTACATCTCTGTATGCCTGGATTAATGCCAGACCACCGCCGCTGACAACACCTTCTTCAACAGCAGCCTTAGTAGCATTCAGAGCATCTTCAATACGAAGCTTCTTATCCTTTAACTCTGTTTCAGTTGTAGCACCAACCTTGATCAGAGCTACACCATTTGTTAACTTACCAAGTCTTTCAGCAAGCTTTTTCTTATCATAGTCGCTTGTTGTGTTCTCCATTTCAGCCTTGATCTCAGAGATTCTCTGCTGAACAACAGCCTTGTCACCATTACCATCGATAATAGTTGTCTTATCCTTGCCTACAACAACCTTCTTTGCAGAGCCGAGGTCTGTGATCTTCATATCAGCAAGAGACTGATTCAGATCCTTTGCGAAGAAGTTAGCACCAGTCATAGCAGCGATATCCTGTAACTGCGCCTTCTGGTTATCACCAAAGCCAGGAGCCTTAGTAGCGACGAGGTTGAATGCACCACGCAGCTTGTTAATGACAAGTGTACCGATTGCATCGTTATCATAGTCATCCGCAATCATCAGTAATGGTCTGTGACTCTTGACAATCTCTTCCAGTACAGGTAACAGATCCTGAATGCTTGTAACCTTCTGATCTGTAACCAGGATTAATGGATTATCCAGAGTTACTTCATTCTTTTCATGATCATCTACAAAGTATGGGGAAACATAACCCTTGTCATACTGCATACCTTCTGTCATTTCCAGAGAAGTCTCAAAGTTTTTGGATTCATCAACATTGATGACACCATCATTGCCAACCTTTTCCATAGCTTCAGCAATGATATTACCAATCTCTTCACTGCCAGAAGAAATTGTAGCGATGTTCTTGACATCATCATTTGTCTCAACCTTGTGGCTCTTATTCAGAAGATCATCAGCGACTGTCTTGGCAGCCTTCTCCATGCCTTCTCTCATTAATACAGGGTTAGCGCCCTTATCTACCTGACGGAGACCGTTTGTAATCATGGACTGTGTCAGTAATGTAGCTGTTGTTGTACCATCACCGGCTGTCTCGTTGGTGTTGTTAGCAGCTTCATATACAAGCTTGGCACCCATGTTTTCAAACTTATCTTCCAGTTCAATCTCCTTGGCGATTGTAACACCATCATTGGTGATTACTGGTGAACCATAGCTCTTTTCCAGAACAACATTTCTGCCCTTAGGACCTAATGTTACCTTGACGGCATCAGCAAGCTTGTTAACGCCATCAAGCATGCCCTGACGGGCTTCCTTAGCATATTTGATTTCCTTTGCCATTTTGATTTACCTTCTTCCTTACTTTTCTACTACAGCAAGGATATCTTCAGCCTTGATTAACAGGTAATCCTTGCCTTCATCTTTCACATCAGTTCCAGAATATTTCTTATAAATAACTTCCTGACCTTCCTTCAGATCAATTGGTGTAACCTTGCCATCATCACCAGTCTTGCCTGGTCCAACAGCTACTACAACACCATGGCTCGGTTCATCCTTTGCCTCTTTGTTTGTCAGGATAATGCCGCTTTCTGTCTTTTCTTCTTCTTTGACTTTTTCCAAAACAACATAATCATGTAATGGTCTTAACATGTCTATCTGCCTCCTGTAATGTCTTAGCACTCATCTTTTCTGATTGCTAACACAGCTTATTATAAGCGTTACTGGCACTAAGTCAATAGGAGTGCTAAAACTTTTATAAGAAATTTATTGTACAATATGGCTATGTCTGAAATCAGTCTGAAGATATTTCACGATAGTGAACTGCTGCCAATACTATTGGTAAGCATTATATTTAGTATTCTTATTATTTTATTATTCCATTTTTTACCTCACCATAATGATCCGGATGAAACGCATTATACGCATACGGACTGGCGTAATCTGATTCTGATTACCGGTATCTATGCCATTGTATCTTTCTGGCAATTAGGCAGTTTTACAATGCCAGTTACTACCTGGCAGCCAACCAGTGACACTGGCGTACAGGATATTATTTTCAAATTAGATAAAGATACTTCATTTGATGCTGTGTATACGTTCTATGGGGAAGGTGACAATAACAGTAATCCAGATACATGTCAGCTTGGTACGGAAAGCATGCAGATATATGGTTCTGATGATAACAAAGACTGGCATAAAATAACTACTTTGGAAAAAGGAACCATCTATGAATACAAAATTACGGAAGGAAGCTGGAATTACAGGTATATCTGGTTACGATGCAATTCCAAGAATTCCTCTTTATCAGAAATAGCTTTCCGTGCCAAGGATCATACGCGCTTCTTACCTGTTTCTGTTTACATGGATGCATCTGAGAATTCTGCCTATCCGGCATCGTTATTAATCGATGAGCAGGACAGGATAAGCATGTATCCAACCTACATGAATGAAGCTTACTTTGATGAAATCTATCATCCGCGCAATGCCTGGGAGATTGCAAATGGAGAAGATATGTACGCTACCGTGCATCCCCTTCTTGGCACAAACCTGATTGCCTTATCTATTCATATATTCGGTAATTCACCATTAGCATGGAGACTTCCGGGATGGTTATTTGGAGTCATGCTGATACCAATGTTTTATGCAATCACAAAGAAACTGTTCCATAAAACATCTTTATGCACAATTGGTGCAGTATTACTGGCTGGTGACTTCATGCATTTAACTACCAGCCGTATTGCGACACTTGAACCATTCAGTGTTTTCTTCATACTGCTAATGTTCTATTTCATGATTGCATATATTCAGACAAGTTTCCGGGAAACAGATTTTGCAAAACAGATCAGACTATTAGCTTTCTGCGGCATTTCCATGGGACTTGCCATAGCCACAAAGTGGACTGCCTGCTATAGTGCAGTAGGTCTTGCCATACTGTTATTTGCTCATTGGATTAAATCATGGCTGGAATACAGAAAGTTAAAGCAGTCAGAATCATTAACTAAAAGCATCAGAGAATTTCCACAGAATTTCTGGATTACATTCTGCTTATGCTTTGTATTATTTATTCTGATTCCGATATTGATATACTGTTTCAGCTATCTTCCGGATAAGGTATGGAAAGGTGATACATGGTCTTTTGCCAATGTATGGAAACAGGCTGAATATATGTATAACTACCATATCAGCCTGAAGGCAACGCATCCTTATTCCAGTACCTGGGACCAGTGGATCTTTGATATCCGTCCTATCTGGTATTACTTTGGAAGTGATGCGGATGGTCTGTATCATAGTATTTCCTGCTTCTCTAATCCTCTTATGACATGGGCTGCCTTACCAGCTATCATTTACGTACTGATAGAAACAGTTCGTAAAAAAGACCAGAGTGCATGGGTTATTCTGATCGGCTATATCACAGCCTTAGCCCCATGGATGATCATCAAACGCTGTGTGTTTGCATATCACTTCTACCCTACTTCTTTCTTTGCAATATTAGCCATCGTCTATGCATGCAAAGCTTTATTGAAAATGGGTAAGAGCGGTAAAGTGATTATTCTGATATATCTTACTGTATATGTATGTATCTTATTTACCTTCCTTCCGGTAACCGCAGGATTTGGCACAACTCTTGATACAATCCATAGTCTGGAGTGGTTTTCAACATGGTACTTTGGATAAAAAAACAGCTTCATACACATGGTTTAAACCTGCTTTATGTACTTGTCATAACCTGTGTATTGATGCTTCCCTATATTACAAAAGACTTTCTTCCGATCGAACATGATACATTCTTTCATGTTTCAAGAATTGAACAATTATCAAAATCCATTCGTAGCGGGAATATACTTCCAGCCCTGTATCCCTATGAAAACAATGGATATGGCTATGCCAGTCCACTGTTTTACTGTGACTTCCTGCTGATACCTTTTGCCTTGCTGCATTTGGCAGGATGTTCCCTTGCCTTCAGCTATAAGGCAGCTGTCTTTACTGCTTCTTATCTCTCCTGCCTTTCAATGATGCATTTAATGAATACTTTATGTCATAAACGTTCTGCTTCATGGATTGGAGGTGCTGCATATCTTTTTGCCAATTACCGCATTACCGATATCTATGTAAGAGGAGCACTTGGTGAGATATTTGCCTTTGTCTTTTTACCATGTGTTATTGAAAGCATGTACAGAATTCTCTATACAGAAAATACTAAGAATTATAGGTATCCAGGTTTTAGTCTGGCCGGGTTATGTCTGTGTCATAATCTGACTTTCCTGATGGGAGTAGTTTTATGCATCATACTGTTTTCAGTCAGTTTAAAAGAAGTTACGAAAGAAAAGATCATTACACTTTTGAAAGCAGTCATCATGGCATTTCTTTTAAGCTGTTTCTTTACCCTTCCTATGCTGGAACAATTGTCGCAGCAGAAATATGTTCTCAATTACTATGGTGAAACAAGTGATCTGGGTTCAGGATCCATGGTATTCTGGCAATACTTTGTTAATAAAACTATATTTGGATATTCTGGCAATGCCTTGCCTCATGATCAGACCATGACCGTAAACATCGGCTGGTTTTTAACCTTTGTGCCATTATTATGGTTTTTGGTAAAGAAAGATATCAGAAGTCAGTATGCATTTATCACAAAAGTGATGATTACAGGTTACATATTCATGTTCTTGCCATGTTCCCTGATTCCATGGAATGATCTTTATTTTTTAAGGATCATGCAGTTTCCCTGGCGTATGAATACTATCGCAATGATTTTATTAACCATTCCGGCAAGTGCTTCTGTATCACTATTACTCACGCAAAAACATATATGGACTATTGTACCGGTACTTATGAGCATCGAATGTCTGTATCATGTTGTACCGGTATACACAAGAACATTTGGATTAACTTCTAAGACAACCTGGCAGGATGTCCTGGATGGTGATCTGTGTGATCCATATTACAGTGCATACTATGTAAGAGTAGAACTGGCTGGTGGCGATTATCTGCCTCTTTCATCTCCTGATTTCAGACAACGGGACTATGTACTCAGAGATGAAAATGATATGCCATTAGAAGCTGAACTCACTAAAAAAGACAACATCTTAAGCTTCTCTATTTCTGAATCTTATAAAGATGTTGTCCTCCCATTAACGTATTACAAGGGTTATCACATATATGATTCCAATCAGAAAGAATTATCTGTTACAGAGTCTGATAATGGTATGGTTTCAGCAAAAAACCTGAAAGCAGGAAGCTATACCTGCCTGTATAAGAACACACCATTACGGAATGTATCGATAGGCATCTCTCTTTTATACCTGCTTTTCAGTATTCTTCCTTTGAAAAAACATCATTAACGTTCTGTTTTCTTCCAGATTCTTGCACCATAGGCATTCAACTCTGTCCCATGGACCTGTTTAGGCCAGATTAATTCATACGCGCTGCTTACCTTCCAGCCATTTACTGGTTTATAAGAAAGATTGCAGTCAATGATAAAGTCACCATGATCATCATATCTTTCATAGGTAAATCTGTTCTTTGCCCTGCATAAGACTTTGAAGTTTCCATAGATCAAAGTCTTATGTTTTTTTCTGTAATGAATGAGATACCTGTATGCATTTGTTATCTCTTCATCCGGATATTGTCTTAAAGAAGGTTTTTCCTCTTCATTCCATGGCAGCATTCTTCTGGCATGATCTCTTGTACCGGCAAGGATTGTATACCAGGCTTCTTCTTTGGTCTTTCCTTTTTCCTGTAATTCTTTGAAGTAATTGACAGACTCTACATCCTGTATTTCATCAATGTCATGAAAAGTATAATTGGTTAAGCCCATCTCATCTCCCTGATAGACAAACGGTGTACCTTTTAATGTAAACTGCATGATGGCAAGCAGTATTTCTATTTCCTTACGATATTTGTTATCCGGGTCAATCTTGGATACCATTCTTGGATTATCATGGTTGTTATAAAACAAAGTCATCCAGCAGTTATTGCCATAATGTTCTTCCCAATCAATGATATAGTCACGATAATAATTCAGATCATAACAGTAATCATCCCAACGGACATGACCTGGTGTTTCCAGATGGTCAAAAGAGAATAACATATCCAGTTCTTTTCTTTCTTCCCCAGTCACCAGGCGGCTCATTTTCATACCTAAGCCTGGTGTTTCGCCTACGGAGAAAGCATGATGAGGCCCAAAGGCATTTTCATGAAGCTCATGAAGATATTCATGCAGATGAGGACCATAGTAATAATGTTCAATGCCTGTATATCCCATTAACTTACCTATGGATTCATCACCTTCCGGTAGTCCTGCATCCTTGGAAATATAATTGATCACATCTAACCGGAAGCCATCTACACCTTTATCCAGCCACCAGTTAACCATATCGGAAACGCCTTTGCGTACACCCGGTTCATCCCAATTTAAATCCACCTGCTTTCTTGCAAACAGATGCAAAGCCTGATCTCCATGATCCCCATATGTACTCCATGCTGAGCCAGAGAAGAAAGAAGTCCAGTTATTGGTTTTCTCTCCTTCTTTACGGATAAAGTAATAGTTTCTGTATGGTGAATCCGGATCATTTACAGCGGATTGAAACCACTTATGTTCATCAGAAGTATGATTTACCACAAGATCCATAATCAGCTTCATATCCCGCATATGCGTCTCATGCAGTAAAACATCAAAGTCTTCCATTGTTCCAAAATCAGGATTAATCTTCCTATAATCACGGATGTCATAGCCATTATCTGCCATTGGCGAATCATAGACAGGTGAAAGCCATATACAATCAACACCCAGGTCCTTCAGATAATCTAATCTTGTCATGATCCCTTTAATATCACCAATGCCATCTTTATTACTGTCCATGAATGTTCTTGGATATATCTGATAGAATACAGCTTCTTTCCACCATTGATGTGTCACAAATCCATTTAAAGGTGCTTCTTCATTCTGTTCACTGTTTACTAATTTTATAAAGGCATCCCAGAATTCGTCATCCAGCATCTTTTTTGTTAATGCAGCAAGATATTTCAGTTTCAAAGATCCGGTTACAGGATTTGCAATGACCTGTTCCGGTATATTCAGCTGTAATAATATCTTGGCAAGAATATCATGTCCGACAATGGTATGCCATACATCGGAAATTGTACTGTTCATTGTAATTGTCTTTTTCATAGTCTTCTCTTTTCTCTCTTATTATCGCATATAATAGTTAGTATGAAGAAAGATCAAAGCGAAGAAACAATCCATAAGGTCTGGAAAACAGCTGCTTATGCCTCTACCTTACAGATTCTTATACCAATCTGTACTGGTATTGTTTTATTCATTCTATTCTTACAGATTACAAAAAGACTGAGTCAGAACAATGCTGTTCCTCTCAGTCTCATTCTTGCCTTTTTATGCACAGTACTTATACAGTTTATTTTTAAGACAATACTGCGTAAAAAACATCAGAGATAAATCCAGTATCTTTCTATAATGACATTCTGATAAACAATATCCCCTTCATAGAATCCACCATTATGCAGGATTACTTTTCGTGATCCTTCATTACCCTTATCACATGTAATCAGGATCTTATCCATACCTAAATTCTTGCATAAAGGTAATGCATCTTTCAGCATTCTTGTAGCGATTCCTCTGCGTCTTTCTGACGGTAATACCGAATAGCCGATATGACCGCCATAGAGAGACAGATATTCATTCAGCTTATGTCTGATATTCAGCATACCTGTGACCTTATGATCACTTTCTCTGACATATAGATATTCATCAGAAGAAACCATGCCTTCAGGAATATCTTTTCCTTCCTGCAGTTTATTCTGTAATGCAATCCATACGGATATATCCTCATATTCATCTAAGAATGATGTTCCATCCATGGATGAATGCTTTTTCATAAAGACTTTGCGATAGTTATCTATCTCATCATGATAGGTTTCATCAGGATGAACAAGATGAAAGGTTTCCTTACTGCAGTCATCATCAATAATATTCATAGTACTCCTTACTTAAAGATGCATGTCCAGGGACATGCATCTGTTTGTTAAGCTCTTAATTCTGCTTTTACTCTCTGCTTGAGGTTATTCAGAATCTTTTCATGAGCGGTATTGATCTCTTCATCGGTCAAAGTATGATCAGCCTGATAGGAAACACTTAAGGCAACAGATTTCTTGCCTTCTTCAACATGTTCCCCTTCATAGACATCAAATACAGTTTCACCCGCAAGAATCTTTGCGCCAGAACTGCGGATAGCCTTTATGATAGCTTCAGATGTCACATCACGACCTACCACAATAGAAATATCTCTGGATACGGCCGGATACTTAGGCAGTTCTTCAAAACGCAGACGTCCGCTCTTCTCACTTGCGATCACATCCAGATTCAACTCTGCATAAGCAACTCTCTTTGCGTCAAACTTTTCAGTGTAGGAAGGATGCAGTTCACCAAAGACGCCAAGGAACTTCCTGTCAAGGTAAATCTCGGCAGAACGATATGGATGGAAATGTACGGTATCCTTTGTATTTGCCTTAATCTGTAATCTTCCTTCTGTAAAGCCGCACTTTTGAATCAGATTCAGAATGATGCCTTTTAAAGCATAGAAGTCACCTGCTAAGGAATAGCCATGCAGACGATCGAACTGTAAGTTTCCATCTAATACGATCGCAAGTCTTTCTTCTTCACTTTCTTTACCATAAACCTTGGAAATTTCATAGAATCCAAGATCTGTATTCTGATGTGCTTCATTGTACTGAACAATCTCCATAACAGAGTTAATCAGATTGTTTCTGACATACTTTCTGGCTTCACTCATCGGCATTGCCAATGCAATCGGATCCTTCAATGGTTCAAAACCATTCGTTACATAGTCTTCATTGACTAATGTATATGTCACGATTTCATTGAGACCAACCGACATCATTGTCTCACGAACCGTTCTTCTTAACTTCTGCATCGGGCTGAGAGAACCTACTGTTGCCGCAATATCCGGTAATGTAGAGCCTAGTGTATCAAAGCCAAGCAGACGGATGATTTCTTCATCAATATCTGCCTGTCCTTCAATATCAATACGATAAGAAGGAATATGGCAGGTAATCTCGTCACCATTCACTTCTGGTTTGAAGTTCAGCCATTTGAGTGTATCGACAACTTCATCCATAGTGAAATGCGTACCTAATAAGCCGTTGCAATGAGACAATGTTTCTACAACAACCTGAGGTTTGTAATTGAAGTCTCCTGCCTTAACTGTCTTTTCATAGCCGCTGGCATCAGCGTATTGACTTAATAACTGAACAGAGCGGTCCATAGCTTTCTGCATAGCCATTGTTTCAACACCCTTGGTAAAGCGCTGGGCCGCTTCTGTAATCAGATTCAGACGGATGGATGTATGACGGATAGAAGCCATATCAAAGTGTGCTGCTTCAACAAAGATACTGGTTGTATTTTCATCAATCATGGATTCTTCACCACCCATGATACCCGCAATACCAGTAGCTTCTCCATTTGTTGTGATTAAAAGATCACCCTTCTGGATGTCAAATTCATTGCCATCAAGAGCTTTCATCTTCAGCTCTCTGTCATCAACAACTGTAATTTCACGACCTTTTAATTTATTCAGGTCATAGTAATGCAGAGGCTGACCAGTCTCCAGCATAACGAAGTTGGAAATATCAACAACATTGTTAATGGAGTTCATGCCTGCCGCATTGAGATACTGCTGCAACCATCTTGGCGAAGGCCCGACTTTAACATGATTGATAACCTTACCAAGATAGCAGGAACATTTCTCTGTATTTGTGGCAACCTTGAAGTCACTGTCTGTCCCAACATCAGACTTGCCTTCATAATCCGGCAATGTTACCCTGCGATGCAGAATAGCACCTACTTCTTCAGCCATATTCCACATAGCAGAACAATCTGCACGGTTAGGTGTCAATGAGACATCAAGTATCGTATCATCAAGACCCAGATATCCTAAAACATCCTTCTCTCCTACTGGTGCATCGGCAGGAAGTTCTTCGATGCCATCGATCTGGTCCTGACGCAGTAATTTCTTATCTACGCCAAGTTCAAATAAGGCACATAGCATACCATTGGATTCCATGCCATGTAATGGCTTGGCCTGAATTGTTCCTCCAGGAAGCTTTGTGCCAGGCAGAGCTACAATGACCTTCAGTCCTTTTCTGCAGTTAGGAGCACCGCAGACAATCTGATATTTTGCATCACCTACATCGGTGATTGTTCTGTGCAGATGTGTTCCTTCTACATCTTCGCATTCCAGAACTTCACCAATGACAAGACCTTCCGCCTGAGCCATCGGTTCAATGCCTTCTACCTCAAGACCTGCAGTTGTCATCTTATCAGCCAGCTGAGCAGGTGTAATATCTGTTAAATCAACGTATTCCTTTAACCATTTATAACTTAACTTCATATTCTCCTCCTCAGTCAAATCTGTTAAATGTCTTTAAGAATCTGACATCATTTGTATAGAAATTACGAATATCGTTAATGCCGTATTTCAGCATGGCAACTCTTTCGAGACCTATACCGAATGCAAATCCGGTTGTCTTCTTTGGATCAAAGCCATTCATTTCAAATACGTGCGGATGTACCATGCCGGCGCCAAGGATCTCAATCCATCCGGAACCCTTGCAGACAGAGCATCCTTTGCCATTGCAGAAAGGACAGGATACATCGACTTCTACGGATGGTTCGGTAAATGGGAAGTAAGAAGGTCTGAAACGGATCTTTCTACCTTCGCCAAACAGACGGTTAGCCATGAACTCAAGGGTTCCCTTTAAATCCGCAAGTGTGACATGCTCGCCAACAACAAGTCCTTCACACTGCATGAATTGATGAGAATGGGTCGCATCATCGTCATCGCGACGGTAAACCTTGCCCGGGCAGATCAGTTTGATCGGTGTCTTGCCATGTGCTTTTTCAAGTTCTCTCATCTGCATGGCTGTTGTATGCGTACGTAATAACGTATTTGGATCAATATAGAATGTATCCTGCATATCTCTTGCCGGATGATCCTTAGGAATATTGGCAAGTTCAAAGTTGTAGTAATCCTGTTCTACTTCAGGTCCTTCCGCAATCTTATAACCCATTCCTAAAAACAGATCTTCAATTTCATTTTGAATCAGAATCAGCGGATGGGTTGTGCCAATACGGATCGTATCTCCAGGTAAAGTAATATCTATTTTTTCTTTTTCAAGACGG
>DXZE01000004.1:0-29133 GCA_019415435.1 Erysipelotrichaceae bacterium | reverse complement strand
GCTTTGGCATCTAATTCCTGTTTTCTGCTTTCCAAAGCTTCTGTCACTTCCTGCTTGGCCGCATTGACTTTCTGACCAAAAGCCGGTTTTTCTTCCTTTGGCAGATTTTTCATTTCTTTCATCAATGCCTGAATTTCACCTTTTTTGCCAAGGTAGTGTACCCTGACCTCCTGGAGAGAGGCAGGATCCTGTGCTTCTGACACAGCTTTCAGAGCTTCTTCTCTGACTGTTGCAATCGTATCGCTCATAAGACGACTCCTTCCTTACAAAATAAAAAACGTTCCCGATAAACAGGAACGTAATATACGCGGTACCATCCTGATTCGTATCTTCTGAAAGATACGCACCTTAATTCACCTATAACGCAGGTCAGCGGAAGGGATTGGCTTCACTGGAAAAGTGAATTCACTGATCATCCATGAAACATGCTTTCAGCCCTGACATGTTATCTCTTGCACTTCAGCAATCAGTTACTGCTCTTTTCTTTAACGTTTTGTGCAAAAAAATTATAAAGATTTCGGATCAGGATTGCAACTGTGATAAAGTTTAAATCATGCAGGAAAAAGACAGAATTACAATTGAACCAATTGCTTATGCACATACAGACTTTACTTCTAAATTTGCGATTCCGCGCCAGCCCAGTATTGTCAAGGGCTTAAAAGGAAAGATTGTTTTGGAAAAAGAATATCGTAAATATGGTATCTTCAGAGGTCTTGAATCCTTTTCTCATATATGGCTGATCTGGGGTTTCTCTGAAAACTTCAGTAAGGAATGGCATTCTACGGTTCGTCCACCCCGCCTGGGTGGAGATACACGTATCGGTGTATTTGCGTCAAGATCACCTTTCAGACCAAACCATTTAGGCATGAGTGCTGTAAAACTGGAAGAAGTCAGAGATACAGAATTAATTGTCAGCGGCATTGATCTTCTGGATCAGACACCCATCTATGACATCAAGCCATATATTTCCTATTCTGACTGTATCATAGATGCATCAGAAGGTTATGCAAAGAAAGAAGATTTAAAGCATCTGGATGTCAGTATTTCTAATGAAATTGCTTCTAAGATGCCATCTGAAAAGACAGATGCATTAAAGGAAATTCTCGCCCAGGATCCCCGTCCTGCTTACCAGCATGATGAAAACCGGCAGTATGGTTTTACCTTTGCAGGATATGAAATTAAATTCTTTGTTAAAAATAATACTGTTACGGTTAACTCTATAGAAAAAATGGAGAAATGATTACCACTCTCCATTATCTCCATAATATTCCTGACGTGACTTTGCGTCTTCATATGCCTGATAAACCTGATCAAGATCAGCATCTGTAACCGTGAAGGCATTGCCTAATAATTCATAGCTGCCATCCGCAATCAGTAATCCGCCTTCATTTGTAAAGGCAAAGACATTCTTTCCCTTCTGTTCAATATCATGCAATAATCTTGCAAGATGTGCCTCATCTTCAATATATCCCGGTTCCAGGGCAAATCCTCTTAATAGTCCAAGCCCGTTTTCATCCGGTTCTTCCCAATCATACATACTGTCAAATTCATCCATGACGATGCTTGCACCATAGCCGCTGGCAATCAGGATACCGTCAAATTCCAGTAATGGCTTATGCATATCCAGTTCATGAATTGTCATCATCATATGATCCGGATTATCACCCGTCAGATAAATGATATCTGCCTCAGATATCTTTCGCTGTATTTCCTGAGGTGTATCTTTGAAATAGTTTAAAAAGGTTATCTGTTTATCAGGAATCTGATAATTTCGGAAAGGTGCCGCAATCTTTTCATACTGACGGTTGCCTTTATGATACCTTGTCTCCCATAAGGCACTTTCACTTTCCCAGCCTTCATCAAAAGAAGTCATCGGAATGACTAATACATGCTTGTCCTTTGTAATATACGGGCTTAAGGACTGATAGGCCCATTCTGCGTCAAAATTTGGTCTGCTTAATAGAATATAAATCATGTAACACATTATAATAACTTTGCATTAAAAATACAGATGAGGTGCACATGAAAAGATATCACGTGATAGTTGAAGGCATGGTTCAGGGAGTTGGTATGCGGGGCTTCTGCATGATGCAGGCACAGATGCGTAATTTAACCGGTTCTGTACGCAATATGAGTAATGGCATGGTAGAAATCTTTGTACAGGGAGATGAAGAAGCCATAGATGATTTTCTGACTATAGTCGCAAAAGGATCCAACTTCATTCATGTAACGAATATGACTGTAAAAGAAGTTCCTGTTAAGGAAGGAGAAAAGCGTTTTTCCTATCTATGGTGATTGTAAAACTCGCAAAGCGTGAGCGCTTATACTACAATAATGACGTCCATAAGGACATATCTGACGGAAAAGAGAAATCTGACCCCATATAGAAAAGGAGAGTTTTTACAAATGAATTTCAAAAAAGGTATTCTGGGAGTTATATTAGCTTCCACATTGCTGGCAGGCTGCGCTGGCGGTTCTACAGCAGCTTCTTCTGCTCCAGCCACGACACCATCCCCTTCTGCCTCTGCAGAACCAGCAGATGTTCATGTATCTGCGATGAAAGGTCCTACAGCCATGGGCATGGTAAAGATGATGGATGATGCAGATAATGGAGAAATCAAGTCAAACAATTACTCATTTGAAATCCTTTCAAGTGTTGATGAGATTGCGCCAAAGGTAGCTCAGAAAGAAGTAGATATTGCGGCAGTTCCGGCAAACCTTGGCTCTGTACTGTACAACAATACAGATAAAGGTGTAGTCGCATTAGCGGTTAATACACTTGGTGTTCTGTATATTTGTGAAACAGGTGACAGTATTCATTCCATTTCAGATCTTGCTGGTAAGACAATCTACGCTTCTGGTAAAGGTGCAACACCTGAGTATGCATTGAACTATATTCTGCAAAAGAATGGTATTGCGGATCAGGTTACAATTGAATGGAAGAGTGAACATTCTGAATGTGTAGCTGCTATGGCACAGGATCCAAATGCAATTGCATTATTACCTGAACCATTTGTTACATCTGCCAAGGCACAGAACTCTGATATCAGAGCAGCAATTGACTTAAATGATGCCTGGGATGATGCCGTAAAGAATGAGAAAAACAAGAGTTCTCTTCTGACTGGTATCGTTATTGCCCGCAAAGAGTTTGTTGAAGAACACCCTGAAGCAGTCAGGGATTTCTTAGATCGTTACAAGGATTCAGTAGCTTATACAAATGACAATATTGATGATGCCTCTGCATTAATTGAAAAGTATGACATCATCAAGGCTGCCGTTGCCAGGAATGCAGTTCCGAATTGTCACATCGTTGACATCACAGGTGATAAGATGAAGAATGCTTTATCCGGTTACCTGCAGGTACTGTATGATCAGAATCCAAAAGCTGTAGGCGGAAGTCTGCCGGAAGATGATTTCTATTATGGAGCATAATAAGCATAGAAAATCTATTATTTTATCGGTTGTGTTCTGGCTCTGCATTTGGCAGATATTGAGCATGATCATTCATCAGGAGATACTTCTTGTATCTCCTTTTGAAGTATTAAAGAGATTATTTCAGTTATCAGAGACTGGTGATTTCTATATATCCATATGTACAAGTATTCTCAGAATATTAACAGGATTCCTTACTGGTCTTCTTGCCGGACTTGGCTTTTCCATCCTTGCCTATCGTCATGCATGGATAGAAAATCTTCTGAAGCCATTTGTATTTACCGTCAAATCAATACCAGTAGCTTCATTTATTATTCTGGTACTTATCTGGGTAAAAGCAGTACATCTTGCAGCTGTTATTTCCTTTCTGATGGTATTTCCAATCATCTATGAAAACATACTGACAGGTCTTAAGGCTACAGATCAGAAGCTGCTAGAAATGGCACAGGTATTCAGAATACCTATGAGCCAGCAGATTCAGACAATTTATATTTCTTCTATTCTGCCTTATCTTGAATCCGGATGTTCCCTGGCACTTGGCTTAGCATGGAAGAGCGGCATTGCTGCAGAAGTCATTGGTCTTCCTGATTCTTCCATTGGCATTCATCTGTATGATGCCAAGGTATATCTGGATACACCAGATCTTTTTGCCTGGACTGTTGTGATTGTTGTATTAAGTGTTTTGTTTGAAAAAGTATTTATGAAATTACTGCATATACTGATGCAGCATATAGAGAAAGAATTATGATTAAGATCAGGGAATTAACAAAATCATATGTCAGCCATATTGTACTGGATCATCTGAACTATGAAATACAGGATGGTCAGAAAGTATATATCACTGGTCCAAGCGGCTGCGGTAAGACGACATTTCTGAATATTCTGATGGGATTAGAAACCTCTGAAGGAACCATTACAGGTTTGAATAATAAGAGGATGGCTGCTGTCTTTCAGGAAGACCGGTTATGTGAAAACTTATCCGCTTCCAGAAACATACGTCTTCCATTAGGAAAACTGACTAGTACTCAGAAAAATACTGAAACAGACAGAATCCAGAAAGATATGGCGGAAATCGGTTTATCTGGTTGTATGGATATGACAGTCAATCAGATGTCCGGAGGGATGAAAAGAAGAGTCAGTATTCTAAGAGCCCTGCATGCCCAAAGTGATATTATCTTCTTCGATGAACCATTACGGGGATTAGACATCAATAACAGAGAAGTAACTCTTAAGAAGATACAGGAATACATACAAGGAAAAACTGTATTCTGGGTAACCCATGATGAACAGGATAAAAAAGATATCCCATGGGATATCCATATAGAACTATAAGCACAGACATTTGTCTGTGTTTTTATTTTCGATACATATACATGACTATACCGCCGGCGACAGCTACATTCAATGATTCAAAGCCATACATCTCTATTCTGAGATGATCATCTGCCTTCTCTAATATTTTTTCAGAAACACCATTACCTTCATTACCCATAACAAATGCCATTTTCTTAGTAACTGGTATTTCATCAAATGTATGAGACTTGCGTAAACAGGTCGCAATAACTTTAAAATCCTGTTTCTTTAAATCCTGTATGTATGCAGAAATATCTGTTCTGATAACCGGGATATGGAATAAAGCACCTTGTGTAGAACGAATTGTTTTTTCATTATAGAGATCACAAGTCTCTTCAGATAAAACTACACCATCGAAAGAGAATGATACAGCTGTTCTGATTAATGTACCAAGATTGCCAGGATCCTGAATATTATCTAATATCAGAATTCTTTCAGGATCATGCATCTGAAGGTCAAGCTGATGACATACACCAACCAGATGAGAACCGGATACACTGCCAGATAGCTTCTTCATAATGGCAGGTGTTGTATGTATCACATTTGAAAAAGTAAAAGGACAGTCTGTGTCAGTAATGATATTTGTCACAATACCGGCATGCAGGGCTTCTTCGATCAGATGTTCTCCTTCAATCAGAAACAAACCTGTTTTATCCCTGTCTTTTTTATGATGCAGTGCAGTCCATTCTTTTATTTTCTTATTCTGTAAAGATGTGATTTCTTCCATAAGCACAAGTATACATGGTTTAAGCAGACTAAAAAAGGCTGTTTTTCACAGCCTCTTTGATTACTCGTCTTCTTTTTTGCCGTTTTTGACAAAGTCCAGCAGAGCTTCTGCAGCTTTGTTAATGCCATGATCACCCTTATTTGGTAAGCCAAGGCATGTATAAATTTCACCTACCGGAATATTCTGATCAAATAATGCATCGAAGATCTTATCAATCAGAACCTTGGTAGCTTCCTGACGCTGCATAGGTCCAAATGGGTTTGCGAAGAATGTTGTAGACAGACCCTTTTCCTGAGTTGTGCCAAGTGCGAAACGCTTGCCTTCAATAAATACAGGTTCTGCCTCTTCCTTGTTTTTGAAGAAATGCATGCCTCTCTTATCGGTATAGTTATTTGCATATAAGAAGACATCAACCTTATGGTCTGTTGTGACTACATTGTATGGTGCAGCCGGTAAGACAACTCTGGCATTTGGTTTTTCAGGATTAAAGAAGATAGAACGGTCCATATCTTTGTATGCTGTTCCCTTATCAAGATCATCCAGTCTCACAAAGGCACCTACTTCTGTACCCTGACCACGTATCTGACCATCTTTATCAAGATGTAATGTTCCCATATCATCGAATACAGTTTCCTGATGATCAATCATATCAGATGCTAATGTTGATAATGCTTCAAGTGTTTCTGACTTACCTGCACCAGAATCACCCATGAACATTAATCCCTTCCTGGTTCCATCCTTGAGGTAAATATTCACCATGGCACCATGAATTGGCAGCCATCCTCTCTGGATCATGGCAAGGTTATGCAGAGTCAGGATAGACTTCTTTGTATAGCCGAAGTAGTCAATCTCTGGTGCTGCAGAGTTCTTTCCAATCCATATATCATTCTCCTGATCATGCCAGAAAGTTGTATCTGTACCGCCATCCGGGTTGCCAAACAACATGATTGCATCAGGCTTGCGGCTTAATGCATCTTCCTTACTGGCAAGTTCAAACAGGTTTGCCATAGCAACGGCAGAAGTAATGTAGTTTCTATGGAAGTAAGCATAGATCAAAAGACTTCCAACTTTTGCCGGATAGCATAACCACTCTTCATCACCCTTGATAAAGTCAGACATAGGGTTATATGGCGCATCTGTAAATGCATTGGTACGCTTGTTGTGCTTTGGATGCAGAATCAATGGTGTACGTAACAGGATCTGGGTAATAAACGGAATACCTTCGAGCTTTTCATATCCCTTAGGAATGTTCCATTTGTAATAGCTTAATAGTAAGGATGCATTTGTACCAGCCTGTAATTGGCGGTATACATGGTTATTGGAACCATGCGCACGCTGCTGTACATCTCTGTATAAAGCAAGTACCAGAGCATTCATCTTAACATCTGCTTCAATGAAGTTCTGATCAGAGAATCCCTCTTCATTACTTGTATACAGAACAGAATATCTTTGTAAGGAACGCCAGTACTGATATCCTGCTTCAATAACAGCTTCTACTTCAGAAGGCATCCTGGCATATGGATCATCTATGGCAGCTGGAGCTTCTACTAACAGAGCTGTCAATACATACTTCAGTTCCTTCTTGATTTTATCCTTGTCCTTCTTTCCATTTCCGGAAAGGAAATGATACAGATCGATGTGACTGTTTTCCAGATGCGGTAAGAAATTATCCAGGAAAACATCAAATGCTTCTGTATTTAAAATATCACGCTTGTAAACTACATACTTCTTAGAGTAATTAAAGATAAATGAATCATCATGAAAATAACAGGATTCCTTCATAACCTACTTCCTTTCGTCAACATGACAACTATACCAGTTAAAAGAAGCTAATTAAATTAAAAAAATAAAATAAAACGCTTTCAGTTTGAAATTCTTTCAGTTAAATGTAAATTTCTTACATTTTAATTTGTATTTTGTGGGAGTACATATGTCCTCTGCCTGTATACTTCAAAGCCAAGCACGGCTGCAGCCCCTGCTGCATTCAGTGCCATATGGAAGTCATTGGCATAAGGAATATAGATATTCTGATCGATACACTTCCGTACAGAAGAAGAAAGGCCCCTCATCTCACCACCTATTGCGATAAGACTTGGCATTGTATAATCTGCCTCAAAACAGGATATGGCATCCTTGCGCATGGCCGCATAGGTATATACACCTTTTTCTTTATAAAACTCTATGCTTTGAGGAAGGTCTTCACTCATGATGATATTCATCGCATCAAAGGCACCAGCTGAAGATTTCAAAATCACTGGTTCTACTTTACTCAGATCTCTTTGATTCATCAGCAGACCAGTACAGCCGGCACTGTATAAAGAACGCATGATATAACCAAGATTAAATGGATCTTCTACCCCTTCAATCAGGCAAAGAAATGTCTGATTGCCATCTAAGCCATCTTCTTCCTTCTGATAGACTCTGCCTTCTGTTTCCGCAATCAGACCACCATGTGTTCTGCCTGAGGCAATTTCATCAATCGTATCTCTTGACACTCTTTTTACAGGAATATTTTTATCCTCAGCACGATGCAGTATCCATCTGGTATCCTTATCCTGTTTTCTTTCATCTGCGTAAATACAGGAAACTGTTCTTCTGCCTGCTGTTACAGCAGCCTTTACACTGACATTACCTTCAACAATCATAAAGCTCTCCTGATGATATCTCCCTGATGGAGTTTACATGGAACATGTACTGTCACCTTCTGCATTGGATGATTGGCTAATGTTATCGTATTTCCTTCATCATCTTTCATGTCATCCATTTCAAAAGAAAACAGATCACTGTATGGAGATAATACCTCTGCACTATCGCCCTGCTTAAAGACATTTCTGACTTCAATAACAGCTTCATTGTCATCTGAAGAAACAACTGTACCAAAGAAATCATGATTGACAGAGGCATTGCTGTTTTCATGATAAATCAGAGAAGAAAGTCCTGCTTCACCACTGTAGAAACCGGTACATACTTCCCTGTTTTCACCTCTCATGATCCGGGCATTGTGATACACCATACGTTCTTTACTTAAAGGTGACTTCTCTTCATAGATTTCATCAATCAGATGACGGTATGCGGAAACAATCGAAGCGACATAATATTCTGTCTTCATGCGTCCTTCAATTTTTAAAGATGCTACACCTGCATTCATCAGATCATAGAGATAAGAAGAAGCCATCAGATCACGTGATCCCATCGTAAATAACTGATTTTCAGATACATCCTTATCATCTTCATAGACTCTGTAAGACCAGCGGCATGATTGTGCACATCCTCCTCTGTTAGCATCACGCAATGTCATGCGGTTACTTAACGTACAGCGGCCTGAGTAATTTACACACATACCGCCATGTATAAAGGCTTCGGTATCTACCGGAGACTTTTCCGTTATGGAAAGGATATCCTCCATACTGCATTCTCTTGCAAGAACTGATCTGTCTATATGCAGATGATCATATAGAAACTGAATTGCCTGACTGTTTGTGACAGACATCTGGGTAGAACAATGTAATTCCAGCTTTGGTGCATACCTGCGTGCTAATTCCATAATTGTTGGCGAAGAGACAATAATTGCGGTAACACCAGCCTCCTCTAATGTCATCAGATATTCTTTCAATCCTTCAAAGTCTTCATTATGAGGAATGATATTGACAGTCACATGTACATGGGCATTGTGTTCTCTGGCAAAAGTACAGATAGAACGGATATCTTCGATTGTAAAGTTAGATGCACGTGAGCGTAATGAATAAGACTGACCGCCAAGATATACCGCATCAGCACCATAGAGAATTGCCGTCTTAGCCCTTTTCAGATCTCCGCCTGGTGCTAACAGCTCTGGTTTTCTGAATTTATTTGATAGTTTTCTGTCCATAATATCCTTCCGATAAAGGCAGATCCGGGTATTTCTCACGATACTTCTGCCATGTTACTGTTCCATCACTGCCATTGATAATGTCTTTATAACCTTTTAGTGCATCCAGGAAAGCCTGTTCGTCCATCCAGACATCTTCCAGAATCATTCTTTCTACTCCTGTCTGTATAAACATATGAATCTTTTCAAAAGAAGCCTGCATGAAATCTGTGTAAATCATCATTGCATGAGCATTTTCATATACCGGCATTTTTTCTTTACGCGTACTTTCTTCCAGGAAAAGATGATGGTTATCTGTAACATCTGTATCAGAAGAAGACGCTTCCTTCCATGCACTTAAGAGTTTTCTTTTGGATACAGACATCAATTGGTAGCCATGAATCATTAAGGAAGTATGCGCAACAGTTTTTGCAATTTCTAAAAGTTCAGCTTCCGTTAATAGCGGTGATATCACAACTGAGGCACATCCTGCATTCATCCACCACGAAGCATCCTCTTTATTTGTTAACAATGTTTCAGAGCGATAGATCATATGATCCATCTTTCCCATCTTTTCTGCATGAAGAAATAATCCGGGATCCGCGGCTTCTATATAATCCACGCCCGTTTCTAATAACTTACTGAGGGTTAATGAAGCCTCATCAATGTCCTTTTCATCATACAGACGATTCATCATCACAACAGCTTTCAGACCATGATCATGGCATATCTGAACACCCTCTTTAATCTCATTTAAAGTAAATCCATGCAGGGCTGAGAATATATTATCTTTAAAGCCAAAGGTAACTTCATCAGCACCATTTTCTTTTAATACTGTAATATCCTGCAGACTGTGGCAGGAAGTATTTAATATTGTCATAGCCCTAATTGTAACATACTGCTTGAGTTGCATTGTGATTCAGTTTATTCTTAATCCATGGCAAAAAGAAATTCTATTTGGAAAAGTTCATTATCTCACCTGCATGATATCCGCTATCTTTCACTCATTGCCGTGTTTATTGCGATGAAGATTGTAGTCGGATTAATCCGTATTCCGGTAGGTGAAAACCTGCGTATTTCCATCACTTTCATTATTGTTGCCTTGGAAGCTTCTATTACCGGTCCTGTATGCGGTATGGTCTCTGGTGCGATAACAGATACCTTGAGCTTTATCATTTTCCCGGATGGAGCATACTTTCCAGGATATACATTAACCGCAATGGCTGGTGAATTGATTTATGCTTTGTTTTTATATCAGAAAAAAATTACGGTTACCCGTATTGGCTTAGCAAAGATATGCAATAACTATCTTGTGAATGTATGCATGGGGTCCTTATGGAGTTCCATTCTCTATGACAAGGCTTTTATATACTATGCTTCGATAAGCATTGTTAAAAACACAGTATTACTTCCTTTTGAGATAACCATACTTGTTGTTGTATTCAATCTGTTGATACCGTCACTTGTAAAAAGAAAACTGATTCCTTTTCAGAACAAAATCACACTTAAGTAATTCTGCTATGCCAGCATGGTGCTATAATTTCAGCATGATCAGGGAACATTATGAAACCGTTAAAAAGATTATCGGTGATATTGATTTGTGTGTTGTCACAAAGAAAAGAAGCATAGAAGAAATACAATCTTACTATGACGCTGGAGAACGCATCTTTGGTGAAAATCATGCCCAGGAGCTGTTATCAAAGGTAGATCATTTACCTAAAGATGTAAGATGGCAGTTTATTGGTCATCTGCAGAGAAATAAAGTCAGAGAAGTCATTCCTTATACCGACTGCATACAGTCTCTGGATAATCTGAAACTGGCTCAGGTGATTAATAAAGAAGCTGAACGCATCAATAAGATTCAGCATGTTCTTGTGGAGTTTCATCTGGCTGAAGAAGACACAAATAAGACCGGACTATCTGAAAGTGATGCGATTCCGTTTATAGATGCAGTTATGAAGATGACTCATATTCATATAGATGGCATTATGGTTATGGGTCCGCATACAGACAATGAAGAAAGAGTAGCTGAAGTATTCCATCATGGTCATGACCTGTTTGAAATACTTCAGAAGAAATATAGTAAAGAATACATACATACATTCTCTGCCGGAATGAGTGCAGATTATCCGATTGCAGTGAAATGCGGAAGCACTATGGTCCGCATTGGCACATTTCTTTTTAAATCATAAATCAAAGGAGAGAAACATTATGTCATTTGTCAGAAACAGTGCTGATCACACCCCTATCGTAGATACCGTATTTGCGATCGTTTCAAAAGCACAGGAAGATAAAAAGAAGAATGGAGAAGATGCCGTAGTCGATGCGACAATCGGTTCTCTCTATGATGAAAATGGTGAACTAGTCGCACTAGATGAAGTATTCAATCATTATGATACGATTGATCACCGTACCAAGGCTGCATATGCCGCAAGTTTCCGCGGCAACCCTGACTATCGTGAAGGTGTATGGAACTGGGTTACGCAGGGTGCTGACTTAAAAGACCTGAATCATTCTGTTATTGCGACACCTGGCGGATCTGGTGCCGATTCCATGGCTATTACAGCCTTCCTGGATCAGGGAGAAACCGTCATTCTCCCGGACATTGCATGGGGAAGCTACACCCTCATGGCTCATGAGAATAATATCAACTATGTCAGATATACCATGTTTGATGGTGATCATCTCAATCTGCAGTCAATTAAAGACACTGTCAATGAAGTATTAAAGAAACAGAACCGCATTGTTCTGGTTGTCAATGATCCTTGTCATAATCCAACCGGTTATTCCATGACGCATGAAGAATGGAAGGAACTGATTGCTTTTGCTAATGAAGTATCAAAGAAAGTACCATTTATCATCATTGATGATATTGCCTACATTGATTATTCCAATAACCTTGCAGAGAGCCGTAAATACATGGAAACATGGAATGACATTTCTGATCAGGTCATGATTCTTGTGGCATTCTCCTGTTCCAAGACATTAACTTCTTATGGCTTGCGTTGTGGCGCAGCCGTCATCATTGCCAGGAACCAGGAAGATGTCAGAGATACTGAAATCGTCATGGAAAAGAAGGCACGCGCTACATGGTCCAATATTCCTAACGCTGCCATGGTTAACTTTGTCTGGATTGTGAATCACGACCGTGAAAGATTCATGGCTGAAAAGCAGAAGTTCATTGATCTGATTCATGAAAGAGCTTCTCTCTTTATCAAAGAAGCAGATGCCTGCGGACTGGAATTCTATCCATATAAGGAAGGCTTCTTTGTGACTTTGAAGGTGGATGATAATGAAAGACGTTCCCGTTATCATGATGCCTTAATGAAGGAACATATCTATACTGTTGAAGTCAATCACGGTATCAGAGTTGCGGTATGTTCCCTGCCATTAAAGAAGGTTAAGGGATTAGCAGAAAAGATGAAGAAAATACAGGAGCAGACAGCCTGATGCCAGCCGCAACAACCCATGTTGAATTTGCCAAAGATGTCCTTCGTACATTTCCTGCATTAAAGAAAAGAATCCGCAATATGCGGATGTTCTGGCTAGGCAGTCAGGGACCGGATATGCTTTTCTTCTCTCATGCCAGTGCATTGCCTGGCAGTCTGCATAAATACGGTAATCTGATGCATGAGAAAAAAGTATGGCCGGTGATTCATTTCTTTGAATCTTATGCTGCAGATGATGCGGATTTAACAAGCTATGTACTTGGATATCTCTGTCATTATGCTCTGGATTCCGTCATGCACCCATTGATTTATGCTGTAACAGATGAAATCTGTACACATGAGAAAACAGGACAGAGTGATGGTGTCGTTCATGTAACATTAGAGAGTGAAATCGATGTATGGATGCTGCATCAGCGTGGACGTACCATAGAGGATTACGATGTATACAAGTATCTTCGTGTCAATGAAAAAGAAGCTAAGAAATTAGCAGAAATGTATCATCGTATGTTCCATAAGGTCTTCCATCTCGATATATCTGCCTCCCGTATCTATCATGGCATTCAGGAAGTTTATATATGGACAAAGTGGATCCGTCCGCGCAAGAGTACGCACGATGCCATTTATAAGATAGAAAATGTCATTGGCAGTCACTTCTTAACCGGCATGATGCTCTATGATACAAAACCGGGAAAGATTATTAATCTGGATCATAAAGCCTATATGGTTCCCTGGTCACCACATACCATGATCCATGATAGTGTACCAGAGCTGTATGGCAAAGCTGTTTATAAAGCAGGCAGGCTGATTCGTCATCATAATAAAAAAGATTTCTCCCTTGATTTCAAGGGAGAACCTGATCAGAATTAATTCTCTTTATGATTAAGGCCATGCAATAACAGATCATTGTATCTGCTGTTGTAATATTCGGCCTTTTTCTTTTGGATCCAGGCATTGCGGTCAGATAGAATTGCTAAAGCTTCATCGGCTATATCTTCTTCTGATACATGACCTGCCTGTCTCAGATATGAAATCATATGCTTACAGGACTTATCTGTTTTTAACATACCTGCAATCGCATATGCAAAGTCTTCATCATAGCCATGTTTCTTCATGACATGAATCAGTGTATCCTGTAAAGAATCATTCTTTATCATGATCCTTAACTGTCAGAGATACCCCAGCTCGGGATCTCATGTCCACGGTTAATGAACACTGTCTTCTGGAAATCTGTCTGATTCAGAAAGCGCAGTACTTCATCTGTTTCTTCATCTGTGCATCCGGCAAGAATCTTGACATCCAGCTCCTTGGCAAGAATATCTGCCGCAATAACAAGACCTGTTACCTGATGACGGCTGCCGCTGCCAAGATAAACCGAAACACCCTTTTCACCAGAACCTGTAATATCATCCAGGTGACCATAGTCAACCGGATATATCATGTTCCTGAAAGTATCGTGTGTTTCTCCCTTTTTCTTCGTCTGGTGAATATCTCCGGAAAGAAAAAGAGTATCCACCTTCTGCCAGAAATAGGCATTATTTTCATATTCCTTCATAAAACTACCTCAATAACCTCTTCATTATAAGATGAATTATTAATAATGTAAAATTATATGTAAAAAAGAAAGAATAATAATTTTATGTTTCAGAAAATTGAAACATGCATGCATTCTTATAATTCATGTCTTCTGACATGATACTTTTTCAATAATTCATCCAGGCTGCTTATACCTGTAATTTCCATCAGTCTTTTGACTATCATCAGACATCCATAAGAATCAGACAGAGCATTATGATGATCTAATTCAATATTCAGATAATCACACATATCATTCAGACGATGATGTGCCATCTGCGGAAATGCCCTTCTGGATAATTCCAGTGTATCAAAGTAAGTGATATACGGTATTGGCTTACCGGTATTCAGACATGTCTGTTTTAAACATGTCATATCAAATTTTGCATTATGCGCGCATACCAACGCATTATCAAACTGATCTGTTAAAGATTTATAGATTTCAGTGAATTCCGGTGCATCTTTCACATCCTGTGGATGAATACCATGAATTCTGACATTCCATGGATCGAAACGATTCACATTAGCTTCCGGTTTGATCAGAGTATAGTAAGAATCACCCAAGATTCCATCCTGCATTGTTGATATACCTACTGAGCATACAGAAGCCATGGAACGATTTGCAGTTTCAAAGTCTATTGCGGTTATTTTCATTTTTCGTGTATATGTTCCAATGCCATTTTATAGATGTTCTGAATATGCTCATCAGCCATGGAATAATAAACCATCTTGCCTATTTTTCGCGTTGTGACAAGCTTTGTTTTCTTCAGATTGGAGAGCTGATGGGATATGGCAGAAGTACTCATTTCCAACAGGGACGCAAGATCAGATACACATAATTCATGTGCGAATAAGGCATTCATGATCTTCAGTCTTGTAGAGTCTCCAAACATATCAAAGATCTGACTCATGTCATCTACATCTTTTTCACAGACCATCTGCTTACGGCAGATTTCTACTGCTTCAGGATCTACAAGCTTCATGTTCTCTCCTTTCTGATTCTTACATTCTTCCGCATCTTGCCCGGGGCATGGATTTCCATGGCAGCCCGTATTGAATGCAGAGAATATACTTCCTGGGTTTCCGTATCTCCATCGGTTAAAAATACAACGAGCTGATCATATGAATTATGATATTCATATTGCCAGGATACGATTTCATCCCAATATACAATCGTACATTCTGTACGGTCATCACAGTTATACATAATCAGAAACTTATCTGTAAACTGAAGCAGTTTCCTGTCCGGAAGAACAAGCAGACCAAATAATGACAATAATACTAAAGACGTTCCTAACAAAAGCAGATATTTTCTGAAGAAGATCATGCTTATGCCGATAACCATCATCATGTAAAGAA
The DNA here is from genome assembly GCA_019415435.1 of Erysipelotrichaceae bacterium. Lineage (GTDB taxonomy): Bacteria > Bacillota_I > Bacilli_A > Erysipelotrichales > Erysipelotrichaceae > Bulleidia. Next base: position 13,394 of record DXZE01000004.1, on the reverse strand, counting down.
TACCGGTTGGTCTTACAAAGATCGTTTTTTCATATGCTTCAGGATGTACGGGCAGATTTCTGATTTTAATATGCTGGGATTTCATAAGAAAACAGTTCCTGTTCCAAACTATTATAACGTAAAACAGGCAGGTTATTGTATTCTTTGATATACTAATCGGGCATACAAGGAGTATTAAGAGTTATATGAAGAGTCCGATTTCATTTGAGATCACACATATTGACAAGAACTGCGGTGCCCGTACAGGCATTCTCCATACACCTCATGGTGATGTAGAAACACCTATGTTCATGCCTGTCGGCACCCAGGCTACTGTCAAGTTCGTTTCACCAGAAGAACTGTATGATATGGGAGCTGGTGTCGTATTAGCTAACACCTATCATCTCTGGCTGCGTCCGGGTCCTGAGATTATGGCAAAAGCTGGTGGCGTACAGAAGTTCATGAATTATCATGGACCGATGCTGACAGATTCCGGAGGTTTCCAGGTATTCTCATTATCTGATACAAGAAAGATCAGTGAAGAAGGTGTTGAATTCAGAAATATTCTGAATGGAGACAAGATGTTCCTTTCTCCTGAAAAGAGTATTCAGATACAGAATGCGATCGGGGCAGACATCATGATGAGTTTTGATGAATGCATCCCCTACCCTGCATCATATGAATATGCAAAGAATTCCATGTTAAGAACACTGCGTTGGGCAGAAAGAGGAAAGAATGCCAACAAGCGTCCTGAAGAACAGGGTATATTCGGAATAGTACAGGGTGGCGACAATGAAGATCTGAGACATTATTGTGCAGAAAAGCTTGTTGAAATGGATTTTCCAGGCTATGCCATAGGCGGTACTTCCGTTGGTGAAGACAAGGAAACATTCCGGCGTATGGTCCGTATGTCGGAAGAAGCACTACCTTTTGACAAGCCGCGCTATCTGATGGGGGTCGGAGCAGTTAATGATCTGCTTGATGCCGTCAGTATGAATATTGATATGTGCGATTGCGTATTGCCGACAAGAATTGCAAGACATGGAACATTGATGACGCATGAAGGCCGTATCAATATACGCAAGGCAAAGTATAAAGATGACTTCAGTCCATTGGATGATCAGTGCGACTGCTATACATGCTGTAACTATACAAAGGCATATCTGAATCATTTATGCCGTACAAATGAAGGCTTTGGCACTAGATTATTTTCTATTCACAATCTGAGATTTCTGATTAAACTGATGGAAGATGCCAGACAGGCTATTAAGGAAGACAGATTTGTGGCATTTAAAGAAGAAAAACTAGCCACAATGGGATTTGATGAAAGAGGGTTTTAACATGGATATTAACAATTTAAAGACAAGTGATTTTGATTATGACCTGCCAAAGGAACTGATTGCACAGACACCTTTGAAAGACAGAAAGACGTCCCGTATGTTAGTTGTACATATGGACAGCGGTGAATTAGAAGACAAGCATTTCTATGATATCGTTGATTACTTCCGTGAAGGAGATGTACTGGTCAGGAACAATACACGTGTTTTACCAGCACGTTTATATGGAACCAAGGAAGAAACCGGTGCCCATGTAGAAGTATTGTTATTAAGACAGGAACCAGATGATGTATGGGAGTGTCTTGTTGGAAACGCACATGTCGTCAAGCCTGGTACTGTGATAACCTTCCATGATGGACGTTTAAAGGCAAAGTGTACGGAAATTGGTGATAAAGGTATCCGTAAATTCAAAATGATCTATAAGGGAATTTTCAATGAGATCCTGGAACAGCTTGGTGAAATACCATTACCACCATATATTCATGAAAAATTAGCAGATCCAGAGCGTTATCAGACTGTTTATTCCAAGGTAGAAGGAAGTGCCGCAGCCCCTACTGCCGGTCTTCATTTCACCAGGGAAATCTTTGATGCCTTAAGAAAGAAAGGTGTCACCATTGTGGATGTCACATTAAATGTAGGTTTAGGTACATTCAGACCGATGGATACTGAAAATGTAAAAGACCATGTTATGCACAGTGAATTATGCCACATGGATAAGGATGCCGCAGATACATTGAATAAAGCAAAGGCAGAAGGAAGAAGAATCATTGCGATAGGCACTACTTCTGTACGTACACTTGAATCTGTATGGAACCGCTATGGCAAGTTTGAAGAATGCACATTAGATACTGATCTCTTCATTTATCCGGGTTATCAGTACCATACAATCGATGCGATGCTGACAAACTTCCACCTGCCTAAATCTACCCTGATTATGATGATCTGCGCCTTAGGCGGCTACGATCTGATCATGAAGGCTTATAAACATGCAGTAGAAGAAAAATACAGATTCTTCTCATTTGGAGACTGCATGTTCCTGACACATGAATAAAGAAGAACAGCAGGAATACATAGCCTATATCAAAGGCCGTCGTTCTTCGTCTAAAAAGAACTACTATAAGTTATCTTTACAGGAAATAGATAACTGGAAGAAACAGCATCCTGATAAGAATCCTTCTATCCTGCTTCATGCATGCTGTATTGTATGTGCATGCTGGCCTTTGGACTTTCTTAAGGAACATGGTTTTGATGTCAGTATCATGTACAACAATTCCAATATATGGCCGAAAGAGGAATACGATCATCGTCTTGCCGAGGTAAAACGTTATCTTCATGAAAGATGGCATGATGAAATTCCCCTGCTTGTTACAGAATATGATTATAACGAGTATCAGAAGAATGTCCTTTATAACCGTGGCAATGACCCGGAGGGATGGAAGAGCTGCTTTGGATGTTACGCTGAAAGAATGAATGAAGCATTCCGCTATGCTGACAGGCATGGCTTTGACTATTTCACAACCGTCATGACATTTTCCAGACAGAAAGATTCCCAGAAAATCAATGAAATCGGATTATCTTTAGGAAAACAGTATTCTCATACAAAATACTTTGTGTCAGATTTCAAGAAAGCTAACGGTGCCCTGAAATCGGAAAAGATATGTGATGATTACTGCATATACAGACAGGATTACTGCGGCTGTTCTTTCAGTTATAAAGAAAGACATCCTGATGCTTCCAAGAATTGATGAAATACAATAAAATCCTGCAATTCTGCGTGATTTTATGATACTATTCTGTTGTTATTAAGGAGGGGAAGCAACTTGAGTAAGGAAGATGCAATCCAGATGGAAGGTGTTGTCGAAGATATCTCTTCTAATGCATTTAAGGTAAAACTGACAAACGGTATGGATATCCGTGCTACCTTAGCAGGAAAGCTCAGAATACACCATATCAGAATTCTGCCTGGAGACAAGGTCAAGGTTGAGATCTCACCATATGATCTGACCAATGGCAGAATTGTATACAGAAACAAGTAAGAAGACAGGCGTAAGCCTGTTTTTATATTGTGTTATACTAATCACATGAATTTATTATGTCCTGTATGCGGAAAACCGCTTCATCAATATAACCATACTGCAGTATGTGAAAATCATCATTCTTTTGATTATGCAAAACAAGGATATCTGAATCTTCTGTTAAAACAATCCAAAGATCATGGTGATAACAAAGAAATGGTAAAGGCACGTACCGCCTTCTTACAGACAGGAGATTACGGTTTTTTAAGAGATAACCTTGCAGAAAAAGTTAATTCTCTACATCCGGAAGTATTGGCAGATCTTGGCTGTGGGGAAGGCTATTATACAAGTGTCTTGCCAGCTGATACAAAGTATGGCTTTGATATGTCCAGGGAAGCTTTAAAACATGCCGCAAAGCATGATAAAAGCACACAATATGCCGTAGCTTCTATCTTCCACTTACCTTTACCAGATAACAGTTGCGATGTATGTGTTACCTGCTTTGCACCATTTGCCTCTTCAGAGGTGGAACGCATATTGAAACAGGATGGATACTTCCTGTTTGTTTCTCCTGGTCCTAAGCATCTGATGCAGATAAAGGAATTACTGTATGAGAATCCTTATGAAAATGAAGAGAAGGATCTGAAGACGAATATGTCTTTGATACAGGAAGAAACAATCCGGAATACATTTCATATTCTTCATGATGATCTGATGAATCTCTTTACGATGACACCTTACTATCACCGTACAAAGTCTGAAGATATTCAGAAACTGGATGCTGTGAAAGAAATGGACGTTACTGCTGAATTTATTATCCGTGTATATAAAAATGGCATCTCTCATTAAGAGACGCCATTTTTCTTACTTTCTGATATTACCGGATCTTACAGCTTCATCCGCTACTGCCCTGGCAACAGTAGGAACTACCCTTTCATCAAAGGCAGATACGATTACATGATCTACACTGAGTTCCTCATCTGAAACTAATGATGCGATTCCCTTTGCGGCAGCTATCTTCATTTCTTCTGTGATCTTGGTAGCCTTGGCATCTAATGCACCTCTGAAAAGACCAGGGAAAGCAAGCAGATTATTTACCTGATTCGGGTAATCGGAACGTCCTGTTCCGATAATCCAGGCACCTGCCTCCTTGACTTCTTCATAAGTGATTTCCGGCTCCGGATTTGCCATCGCAAAGACAATATTATGATCGTTCATGGAACGGATCATATCTTCTGTTACGATATGTGGCGCAGATACACCAACAAAGATATCAGCCCCCTTCATTCCTTCAGCTAATGAAGAATAGTGCTGGTGATCCAGGTTTACATACTGTAATAATTCTTTCTTGAGTGGATTATAGTCATCTGCTTTATCCGGATCAATACAGCCATCTACATCAAAAGCATAGATCTTATGGAAACCATAGTTATACAGCATTCTGATAATAGAAGAACCCGCTGCCCCAGCGCCACTGATAACTACTTTCTGTGTGGCAGGATCTGCCTTCTTCAGACGCATGCAGTTGATTAAGGCTGCTAACACGACAATTGCCGTACCATGCTGGTCATCGTGGAATACCGGGATAGAGCATTCTTTAATTAATCTGCGCTCGATATCCACACAGCGTGGTGCACTGATATCTTCAAGATTGATTGCGCCAAAAGAAGGAGCGATCATCTTACAGAACTTTACGATCTCATCCGGATCCTTTGTATCAATGACCAAAGGCCATGCGTCAATGTTCGCGAAACGTTTCATTAACAGGCACTTTCCTTCCATAACCGGAAGGCCTGCGGCTGGACCGATATCGCCTAATCCAAGTACTGCTGTTCCATCAGAAACGACCGCAACCGTATTGCCTCTGTTTGTATATAAATATGACTTTTCAGGATCTTTCTGTATCTCAAGACATGGTGCTGCTACACCTGGTGTATAGGCAATGGAAAGATCCTCTCTGGTTTCACATGGTACCTTGGCTTCTACAGTCAGTTTGCCATGATGTTCTGCATGCAGTCTTAATGATTCCTTGTAATAATCCATATTCATTCATTTCCTTTCTCATCATAAATATCATTGCCTGTACAATCAATTCCTACAAAACATGGGAAATCCTGTACAGTTAATTTCGTCACTGCCTCTGATAAGAGATCTTCAAAAGCTACCGGTTCTCTTTTGATAATGTGGTGGGATAACAGTGCGCCTGCCCCTCCTACTGCCACAAAATAGATCATATGATACTGCTTTATAGCTTTCTTTACCGCATCATTCCTTCTTCCTTTTCCTATCATGCCCCGCATGCCTTGCTTTGCAAGCACAGGGACATATGGATCCATACGGGAAGCCGTTGTAGGACCGGCAGATCCAATCACCTGGTCAGGTCTGGCCGGGGTTGGACCAACATAGTAAATCACTGCATTTTCCAAGTCAAAAGGAAGCTTCTCCCCTCTTTCAATCATCTGACACAGTCTTTTATGAGCCGCATCTCTTGCAGTATAGATTTCTCCATTTAAAAGTACCGCATCCCCTGTATGGAGAGAAAGACAGTCCTTTGCACTTAATGGTAACTGTATTCTCTTCATGATAAAGTCACCTCACCATGTCTGCATACATGACAGCACATATTCAAGGCACATGGTAATCCGGCAATATGCGTTGGTGCATATGCAATCTGTACCTTTAATGCGGTTGTATTGCCATGAAAGCCCATCGGTCCTATATGCAATGCATTTATTTCTTCAAGCAATTCATCTTCAAGCTTACGGTATCTTTCATCCGGATTCGATGCAGATAACGGTCTTAATAATGCTTCCTTGCTTAATCTTGCACAATAGTCAAATGATCCGCCAATACCTACTCCTACTACAAATGGAGGACAGGCATTCGGACCTGCATTTCTGACTGTATCTGTAACAAACTTCTTAACACCATCTATGCCTTCGGCAGGTGTCAACATCTTTATCGCAGACTTATTCTCACTGCCAAATCCCTTTGCCATAACCTGTATGTGAACAGTGTCACCCGGGACAATATTGGTATAAATCACCGCTGGTGTATTATCAGTTGTATTCTTACGATCAAATAAAGGATCATTCACGATAGACGCTCTCAGATAATAATCATGATATCCAAGCCTTACACCATCATTTACCGCATCATTAATATACTTCCCTGTCAAGCATACTTCCTGTCCTATGGACAGCCATACTGTTACCATACCTGTATCCTGACAGATCGGTGTCTGTTCTCTTTCTGCTATAGACGCATTATCGATAAGCATATCCATAACATGGATGCTTCTATCAGAAGTTTCCTGCTGTCTGCCCTTTTTAATAGCTTCCAGTACATCAGGCTGATATACACAATTGATTTTTCCGCATATATCCCTGACTGCTTCTGTGATTCTTTCCGTGGAGATTTCTTTCATACCTTTATTGTATGCGCAATAGAGCATAAAAAGAAAGAAATAGTATTCTCAATACCTTGAATTTGGTATGTCGGTGCACTACAATATCTTAGCAGTCATAAATAAAGAGTGCTAAGGAGGTAACATATGGCAAAAAGACAGTTTAAAGCAGAGTCAAAGCGTCTGCTTGGATTGATGATTAATTCTATTTATACAAACAAAGACATATTCTTAAGAGAATTGATTTCCAATGCATCAGACGCATTAGATAAAAGACATTACATGTCTTTAACGGATAAAGATCATCCGGTAGATCCAAAGGATCTGAAGATCACAATTGAAAGACATAAAGATACCCGTCAGCTGGTTATTGAAGATACCGGTATCGGTATGACAGACCAGGAATTGGAAAAGAATCTTGGTACGATTGCCAAATCCGGCAGTGCTGAATTCAGAGAAGAAATTGAGAAAGCAAGCAAAGATACAGATATCATCGGTCAGTTTGGTGTAGGTTTCTATTCTGCTTTTATGGTCGCTAAGCGTATTGTCGTAGAAAGCCACAGTGCTTTATCTGACAAGGCTTATTCCTGGACTTCTTCTGGTGAAGATGGATATGTCATCAGTGAAATTGATAAGCCTGAAATTGGCACCAGAATCACTTTGGATCTGAAAGATGATACAGATGATGAAAAGTATTCTGAGTATCTTGAAGAATATAAGATCAGAGAGCTGATCAAGAAGTATTCTGATTATGTACGTTATCCGATTCAGATGCTTGTCACAAAGCATGTTCCGGATCCGGCAGATAAGGATAAGACAATTGATACGGAGGAAATGGAAACTCTGAATTCCATGATTCCACTCTGGAAGAAACCTAAGAATGAAATCAAGCCGGAAGATTACAATGAATTCTATAAGGCTAAATTTGATGACTGGGAGGATCCTCAGAAAGTCATTCATTACAATGTCGAAGGAGCTGTTTCCTATACCGCCCTCCTGTTCATTCCTTCCAGAATTCCATATAACTTCTACTATTCTGATTATGAACCAGGATTAAAGCTCTATTCTCATAATGTATTCATTATGGATAAAGTCAAAGAACTGGTTCCTCCATACTACAGATTTGTTAAGGGTTTAGTTGACTCTGATGATCTGAACCTGAATATATCGAGAGAGATTCTCCAGCAGGACAGACAGGTAAAGGCATTAGCCAGGAGTATCGAAACAAAGATTCATTCCGCATTAGAAGACATGCTTAAGAATGATCGTGAAGGATACGAGAAGTTCTTTGATAACTTTGGTCTGAACTTAAAGAGCGGCATTGTCTCAGATTACGGCATGAATAAAGACAAGCTTCAGGATCTTCTGATCTTCAGATCATCCAAAGAAGGCAAGTATGTCACCTTGAAAGAATATACTGACAGAATGCCTGCGGATCAGAAGGCTATCTATTATGCGGTCGGCAAAACCATTGACGATATCAAGCGTCTTCCAGCAATGAAGAAAGTAGAAGAAAAAGGCTATGAAGTACTCTACTTCCTGGATGAAAGAGATGAGTTTGTTTCAGGTACATTACAGGCATATGAAGGTAAGAACTTCCAGTCTGTAAATAAGGGTGATCTGGATCTGGATACTGAAGAAGAAAAGAAAGCAAAGGAAGAAAAGACCGAAGCCAACAAGGATATGCTGAAGGCTATGAAAGATGCCTTAGGCGACAAGGTTAAGGATGTACGTATTTCTTCCCGTCTGACAGATGATCCTGTATGTGTAGTCGCAGATGAAGGTGTATCTCTTGAAATGGAAAAATATCTGGCTAATGATCCTATGAATCAGGGTATCAAGGCCAGCAAGATTCTTGAAATCAATCCTGATCATCCGATCTTCGCAAAGCTTCAGAAAGTATATGCGGACGATAAGGACAAGATTGGTGAATATGCAGATGTACTGCTTGATCAGGCATTACTGATGCAAGGATTACCGATTGATGATCCGGCTGAATATACAAAGAAAATCACAGAACTGTTAGTCAAAGCATAAAAAATACAGATCAGTTCACCTAACTGGTCTGTTTTCTTTTTACTGCTGGGGAATCATATACTGATATTCCCCGGCATATTTTTTTGCGATGTCATACAGTTCTGCCTGTTCCTGATCATCAAGCTGTGATTTGGCATATTCCTTCAATCCCTGCTTGTCTCCATTGGAAACATATCCCTGTACATCTTTGATTGTTTTCGCATTCATATGATCTTCCACAATCGTTTCTACTTTTTTCTTATCTTCCGGTGCCATGGAATCCATAATCTGCTGTACCGTTTCACTGTCTGCACCAGTTGCCTGGATTGCTTCATTCAACAGATGATCTGTCACTACATCAGCTGCCTTCTCTTTCAATACATGTGTAACGAGATACCATCCACCGCATCCGATTACCGCAATAATCACTACTGTCACAAGAAAACGATGAAAACCGGAATGTCTCTTTTCTTTTACCATGATAATCCTCCTTAATACTCTGATACAAAACCACGGTCAAATGTAATAACCGTATAGTATTTTTCTTTCTGATCCTTTAATTTATCATCTATCTTCTGCTGGATCTCTTCATCATTCAGTTTACAGTCAAATGGGACATTGACGTCAAAGACAAGGTTTGTATGGGTAGTTCCTATGACGCTGCGGAAATCATGCATGCTGAGCATAGGATCTATTTCATGCAGGATTTCTTCCATCATCTGACGCTGTTTCTGTACCTTTGGATCACTCATATCAAGAGGATCCAGATGCAGAGTCATCATGACATGCTGGTGTTCCTGCACTTCTCTTTCTGCCTGATCAATGACATCATGTGCTGTCATGATATCCATATGACTGTCTATCTCAGCATGGGCAGAGCCTATTTTACAGCCAGGTCCATAGTCATGAATGATCATATCATGTACTCCCAGTATCTCTGGATGCGAGAGGATCTGTTCTTTGATGCTTTTGACAAGCTGGGGGTCCGCTGGTGTACCCAGGAGTCTTGATATTATCTCTTTAGCGATGCTGTAACCGGAATAAAGCAGGAACAGCGAGAGAATAATACCAGCGATGCCATCAAACGGGAATCCCTTTGTAAAAGCAGAAAGAACCATGGCTGCTAAAGAAATTAAAGTTACATATACATCATTGCGGGAATCCTGGGCGGTTGTTAGCATCGCAATATTGTCTATCTTCTTCCCTATTCTCTTGTTTAAAGAACTTAACCATAACTTGACTAATATGGAAGCTGCTAACAGTAAGAACAGAGCCAGATTAAATGTTACTGTTTCAGGATGAATGATCTTTCTGACACTTTCTGTAAACAGTTCAAATGTAACGACAAAGATAATGATTGCCACAACAAAGGAAACGACATATTCCATTCTGCCATGTCCAAACGGATGTTCCTTATCGGCAGGCTTGGCAGAAAGCTTATAGCCGAATAAAGTAATCAGACAGCTCATGCAGTCAGAAAGATTGTTAAATCCATCTGACATAATGGATATCGAATTCATCAGATATCCGGATATCAGTTTTAATCCAAACAGAAACAGATTGCATATAATACCGCACATACTGACAAGAAAGCCATATGCATATCTTGTTTTTTCATTTGTGATATCATCAGGATTTCTGATGAAGTGTCTGATCAGGAATTTACTCATACCGCTTATTCTACTGCAGTCATATGTTTTCTGCCACCGTTTTTACGCGGCATATGACTGATCCTTGCAAACTCATAACTGACATATTCATAAACCGCTGGTCCATATACCAGCAATGTAATACCGGCAGTATATAGTTTTCCAAATGGAAGATTATCTATAGTCATCATCAGAATCAGATACACAGTTAAACTTACAATCAGAATATTCATGACGGTATGCAGTTTTTCTCCACAGACAGAAAGCCATATATCTGCACACGTTAAAGCTGCCAGGGCCAGTATAGCAATATAGGGAATCATAGATTCAAGATGCGTCATCTGAATAATAACAAGCTGTAAGAAAAACACAGGCAGAATATGCGGTATTCTCTCCAATAAAACATCTGTATGAATGATCAGGGTTATGATCACTGCACTGACTGCTGTAAAAAATGACAGTAATGGATGTGCTTGTAAAGCAAAGGCAAAAGCATAGAAAATCAATCCCTCAATTATCATAAATTTCTCATTATCATGCATTTCAGTGTCCTCCTGTTTCTGCATGTATCATAGAAGAACAGTATATTCTGACTGTACATGATGATGTACAATAAAGACAGTTATGAAAAAAGGAAACAGTACGGAATTAGTCATAGCACTCTATCAGATTCTGTCACATGAAACTGATGAAGATCATCTTCTTTCCCTTGCGGATATACAGTCAGATTTGGAAGATCTGGATATTTATGCCGAAAGAAGATCTGTATATGAAGCCATGCATGTTTTAAAGAAATATGGTGCAGTCATTCATTATGTACGTAAGAATGGCGGACACTGGTACTATATGGAACCGGTCTTAAAAAATGCCGAATCCAAGGTTCTGTTAGATAGTGCTGCCTCTTCTGCTTTTTCAGAAGACGAAACAAGACATCTGATCAAAAAGATAAAAGATCTTTCTTCCCCATCCATGCAGAATGAAATAGTATATATTCCCAGGCGTATAACGCAGGAAAGTTTCTTATCTTCCATAGATCTGATTCTTAAGGCAGTTAATACCTGTCATACAGTACAGTTCCGCTACTTTGAAATGACGATTACAAAGGAAAAGAAATACCATCATAATGGAGAATTTTATCAGTTGGATCCATATGCGATTGTTTCTCAAAACGGCAGATATTATGTTGTATTCTATTCCACAAAGTACAGATCTTTCTCCAATTACCGTTTAGACAGAATGGATGATATAGAAATAACGGATCATCAGTATGATACGGTTCCATTCTCTTTGGAAGATTACATGATGCGATCTGTAAACATGTATCCTGGTAAAGCCCAGACGATTACTGCTGATTTTGATTTATCCATGGCTTCGCAGGTATTTGATGAATTCGGTGATAATCTGATCGTTTCAAAGGTAACTGATCACAGCTTTACAGCGAGTATCCGTACTGCTGTAACACCTACATTCATAAGCTGGTTATTACAGTTTGGAGATAAGGTGATTATCCGTAAACCGGATAATCTGATTCAGGATCTTTTAAATATCGCTGATCATATTCAAAAGACCTATAATTAGGAAAAGGAGGTTTATATGTCTGATACAGATGACAAGATTAAGGAATTTCAGAAAATCATAGATGAAGCCAGGCATATGGTTTTCTTCACAGGTGCTGGTGTTTCCACAGATTCCGGTATTCCGGATTTCCGTTCCAAAGATGGTTTATATAATCAGAAGTATTCTCTGCCGCCAGAAGAGATCATCTCTCATCATTACTTTGAGGAAAATCCGGAAGAATTTTTCCGCTTCTACAAAGATAAGATGCTGCACCTGGATGCGAAACCTAATCAGGTACATAAGTTTATTGCGGATTGTGAGAAAGCCGGGAAATCATTAGGTGTTGTTACCCAGAATATTGATGGTCTGCATCAGGAAGCCGGCAGTAAGCATGTATATGAAATACATGGTTCTGTGAAACGCAACTATTGTGAGAAATGCGGTGCTTTCTATCCGGCAGAATACATTCTTAACAGCAAAGGTGTTCCGCATTGTCAAAAGTGCGGAGGCATTGTAAAACCAGATGTTGTACTGTATGAAGAAAGCTTAAGTGAGCCGGTATTAAGAGGTGCGATTGCGGCTATTGAAAGTGCTGATGTCATGGTTGTATTGGGTACATCATTAGTCGTCTATCCGGCAGCCGGATTACTCAGATACTTTGGTGGAAAGCATCTGGTTCTGATTAATCGTGATGCGACACCATATGATAATGCCGCAGATCTGGTAATCAATGATACATTTGATCACGTATTTCCAAAACTGCATGTGTAAAGGAGTGTAATTATGAAGTTTTCAGAAATGGCAGATAAGAGATATTCAGTAAAGAAATATTCTTCAAAACCAGTAGAAAAAGAAAAGCTGGAAAAGATTCTTGAAACTTCAGGAAAAGCCCCTACTGCCAAAAATGCCCAGTGTGTACGTATTTATGTATTACAGTCTGAAGAAGCTTTAAAGAAAGCCTCAGAAGTCACTGTATGCACCTATGGTGCACCAGTTGTATTGTTATTCACATATAACAAAGATGAAGCTTATATTTATCCGGATCAGAATGAAAGAAACTCTGGCAGTGAAGATGCTTCTATTGTCGCAGTCCATGTCATGTATGAAGCATTGGAACAGGGCTTAGGCACATGCTGGTTAAACCGTTTCAATCCTGATCAGGCAAAGAAAGTATTTCATTTACCTGATAATGAAGAAGCAGTTCTCTTAATGGATCTTGGCTATGCGGATCCTGCCTTCAAGCCTTTGCCTCAGCATACTTCCAAGAAACCATTAAGTGATATCGTCAGATATTTATAAAGCAATGCATACACGCATTGCTTTTTGTGAACTACTCGGCTACAAGTAACCGAGCTTCAAAGCGGCACAAGCCGCTTTTCTTTTTTCCTGTGTTTCCAGACTGTCAGGAATGTTTCCGTATCTCACAGTTACCCAT
>DXZE01000039.1 GCA_019415435.1 Erysipelotrichaceae bacterium | reverse complement strand
ATTTTGATCAGATTCCAATGTGGATCGCAGATATGAACTTTCCTACAGTTCCAACCATTCAGGAAGAGATAATCAAAAGAACAAAGCATCCGGCTTTTGGATACTTTAATCCTTCCGATGCTTACTATGATTCTATTAAAGAATGGCAGAAGACACGCAATGGCGTTACAGATCTGAAGAATGAAGATATCGGATATGAGAATGGCGTATTAGGTGGTGTCAGTTCTGCTTTAGCAGTTCTATGTTCCAAAGGTGACTATGTTTTACTGCATTCTCCTACCTATATAGGTTTTAATCATGTCAATAATGAGAATGGCTATCATATGGTTCATAGTCCATTATGCCTTGATGACAAGGGCGTATGGCGTATGGATTATGAAGATATGGATGAAAAGATAAAGAAATATCATATCCATGCGGCTATCTTCTGTTCTCCACATAACCCTACGGGAAGAGTATGGGAGAAGTGGGAAATAGAAAAGGCTATGGAAGTATTTGAAAGAAATCAGGTATATGTTATATCCGATGAGATATGGTCTGATTTAATTCTGGATGGATATAAACATACGCCAACCCAATCTGTCAGTAACTATGCCAGAACACATACAATCGCTTTATATGCCCCAAGCAAGACATTCAATCTGGCTGGTTTAATCGGCAGCTATCATATTATCTATGATCCATGGTTAAGAGACAGAATCCGCAAGGAAGAAGAGACAACTCATTACAATGATATGAATGTATTGTCTATGCATGCTTTAATCGGTGCCTATAAGCCAGAAGGACATGAATGGTTAGATGAACTGTGTCATGTATTGACAGAGAATACAACCTATGGATGGCAGTACATAAAAGATCATTTCAAAGGTGTACAGTGTGCAAAGCCGCAGGGTACCTACATGTTACTATTAGATTGCAGGGAATGGTGTGAAGCTCATCATATGACAATAGATGAATTGTTTGTAAAAGGTTGTGAAGTAGGTGTCATGTGGCAGAATGCCAAACACTTCAATGTAGAGTATGGCATCCGTATGAATACGGCTGTTCCTCTAAGCAGAGTCAGAGAAGCTTTTGAGAGATTAGATCATTATGTATTTAATGCAAGGTAAAGGTGTCCGATTAAAAAAGATGCTTCTTACAGTAGCCAGGAAGAAGCAATGAGAGATATCGCAAAACGAATGCAGAAAGCAGGCTTTGTCGGACCAGATTACTATGAAAAGCCCATCGATCGGGAAACTGTTATCTCAGCGACGATATTAAAGAAACCGATTATCTGGAATAACAGTAATATTTCTATTATTCTCGCTATTGCAGTATGCAGGAAAGATTATCCGATATTCCAGAATATCTTCAGTTTCCTGACATCCATATGTATGGACGCAACCAGCATGGAACATCTTTATAAAGCAAAAGATTACAATGATTTCATGCGTATTCTGATGGGTTTATATGAAAAGGAATGAAAAATCACTGGATTTGGATGATCCAGTGATTTTTATCATGCGTCTTCTATTTCAACATCTTCAAATTGTGAATTATAGAGCTTTGCATAGAAACCATTCTTCGCTAATAACTGTTCATGATTACCTGTCTCTACAATATCACCATGGTTCATAACGAGAATCAGATCTGCATTTCTTATCGTAGAAAGACGATGGGCTATGACAAAGGAAGTTCTGCCTTTCATAAGCTTTTCCATACCCTTTTGTATGAGTATCTCTGTTCTTGTATCTACAGAGGAAGTAGCTTCATCAAGGATTAAGATCTTAGGATCTGTTAAGAAGGCTCTTGCGATAGTTAATAACTGTTTCTGACCCTGAGAGATATTTGTGCTTTCTTCGTTGATAACTGTGTTATACCCATCTTCCAATGTACGTATAAAGTGATCTACATAGGCATTATCAGCTGCTTTCATAACTTCTTCATCAGTGGCATCTGGCTTGCCATAACGGATATTCTCCGTGATTGTACCAGAGTGCAGCCAGGCATCCTGAAGTACCATGCCAAAGCAGCTTCTGAGATCAGATCTGGTCATGTCTTTTGTGTTGATGCCATCAACATAGATTGCACCACTGTTTAAATCATAGAAACGCATTAATAACTTAACAATGGTTGTCTTACCTGCACCAGTCGGACCTACAATAGCGATCTGCTGACCTGCTTTTACATCAGCTGAGAAGTCATGAATGATGATCTTTTCAGGATCATAACCAAACTTCACATGATCAAACCTGACATCACCTTTGATATCCAGTGAACCATCCGCATTATGAATATTCACAGGATTTGCTGTATCAGGAGATTCTTCCGGTTCTTCCAGGAACTCAAAGACTCTTTCTGCGGCTGCGGCAGTAGATTGTAATACATTCATAATCTGGGCTAACTGGGTAATCGGCTGATTGAAGTTTCTTACATACTGAATAAATGCCTGGATATCACCTATGGCTAATCCATTATGGATAGCTAAATATCCACCTAATACACATACGCCTACATATCCGGCATTACCAATAAAGGAAGTAACAGGCTGTAATACACCTGACATAAACTGAGCCTTCCAGGCACTTGTATACAGCTTGTCATTCAATGTATCAAAAGTCTTAATAGATCTTTCTTCACCATTGAATGCCTTCATGACGATATGCCCGCCATACATCTCTTCAATATGACCGTTTACATCACCAAGGGTATTCTGCTGGGCTTTGAAGTACTTCTGGGAATGTTTTACCACAAGTGCTGCCGCAATACCGGAAAGAGGTATGACGACTAATGCCATTAATGTTAACTGCCATGAGATTGTAAGCATCATCCATAAGATTCCGATGATTGTCACAATCGTTGTAAATACCTGCTGTACAACCTGATTTAAGGATTGTGATACGGTATCTACATCATTGGTAACTCTGGATAATACTTCACCATGGGTCTGATGATCAAAGTACTTTAATGGTAATTTATTAATCTTTCCGGATATCTCTTTACGAAGGTTGTAGGTTACTTTCTGGGTAACACCGGCCATCATCCACCCTTGTAAATAAGTAAAGATGGCTGAAGCTATGTAAATAAACAATAAAGTAATTAATATTCTGCCAATGCCATCGAAGTCAATACTGCCGGTATTACGGTATTTGGCAGTTAATCCTTCTACAAGCCTGGTAGTCGCATTACCCAGTATCTTAGGACCTATGATTGTAAATATAGTAGAAGCTGCCGCAAAGATTAATATAAAGATAATCTGCAGGTAGTAAGGACGCATATAGGCAATCAGTTTCTTTACTGTACCGCCAAAATCATTGGCCTTTTCACCAGCTACCATACCGGGTCTTGCCCGCATGCCGGTATTGACTTTCTTCTGTCTTGTATTTGCCTGCTTACTCATATTCACCAAGCTCCTTTGAAGATAATTGTGAATGTGCGATTTCCTGATATACTTCACAATTCTTCATTAACTCTTCATGGGTCCCCATACCGGCAATCTTACCGTCATCAAGGACAATGATCTTATCCGCATGCATGATGGTAGAAATTCTCTGTGCCACAATAAATACCGTACTCTTCGTCTTTTCTATCATCTTAGCCAGTGCTTCTCTGAGCTTTGCATCAGTCGCATAGTCCAAAGCACTGAATGTATCATCAAAGATATAAAGATTTGCTTTCTTTGTTAAAGCACGGGCAATGGACAGTCTTTGTCTCTGACCACCGGATACATTTGTACCGCCTTCACTGATTGGCTCTTCAATACCATCAGGGAGCTTATCCACAAATTCCTTTGCCTGGGATACTTCCAATGCATTTTCAATGGCTTCATCTGTTGCATTCTCATCCGCATACTTCAGATTGGATTCAATTGTTCCGGAGAACAATGTTCCTTTCTGAGGAATATAACCAATATGATCCCTCAGATCATGCATGGTAACATCACGGATATCTGTATCACCAATCTTAATAGAACCTGAGGATACATCAAAGAATCTGGGTACAAGATTGACTAATGTAGACTTGCCAGAACCGGTAGAACCAATAAAGGCAATGGTTTGTCCTGGTTCAGCTGTAAAACTGATATCTTCCAATACATTCTTTTCCGCATGCGGATAATGGAAGGAAACATGATCAAAAGTGATTGGTTCATTCTGTTCTGGAAGCTTTACAGGATGTACAGGATCTGTAATAGATGGCATGGTGTCAATGACTTCCATGACTCTGTTAGCAGAAACAGAAGCTCTTGGAAGCATGATGAAGATCACAGCTACAATCATAAAGGATATTAACACATGGGTCGCATACTGTAAGAAGGCCATCATGTCTCCTATCTGCATCATGCCTATATCTACCTGTTTTGCCCCGATCCAGATAATCAATATAGATACACCACTCATGAAGAAAGTCATGACTGGTACTACGACTGACATCAATCTGTTTAAGAATATATTCAGATTTGTAATATCTTTATTAACTCCATCAAATCTCTTTTCTTCTGTCTTTTCATTATTGAAAGCACGTATGACTAACATGCCATCCAGCTGTTCTCTGGTGACAAGATTCAGTCTGTCTACCAGTTTCTGAGAAGCCTTGAACTTTGGTAATGCAATCGCAAAGACAACTATCATCAATGCGATCATACCCGCGACAGTCCATCCTAATATGCCTGCCAGAGAAGGATATCTGATGACTTTAAATAAAGCTGTAAAACCCATAAATGGTGCAAATAACATGACTCTTAACATTAATGTCAGAACCATCTGTATCTGCTGGATATCATTGGTAGTACGGGTAATCAAAGAAGCAGTAGAGAACTTTGAAAACTCTTCATTAGAGAAAGATTCCACTTTCTTAAAGACATCACTTCGTAAGTCACGTGCGGCTCCTGTCGCAACTTTTGAGGCAAGATAAGCCGCAGATAATGCACATAATGCGGATATCAATGCAATGCCTAACATCAGTAAGCCTTCATGCAGGATATAGCTGTTCTGCATACCTTCTGTGTCAGCTCCTATAGAGGTATATTCACTCTTCAACATCATGATTTCAGCAGCTTCTTTGTTTTCAGAGGTGAAATTATCTAACTGCCTGGATACCTGACTGTCTATCTCAGAAGCCATCTGCGGCTGAACCTTTAACAGATCCCATATCTGTGATACATCGGTAATACCCATCTTCGTTAACTGTTTCTGTGCTTCATCACTGGATAAGAAGTGAACTGTAAGAAATGGTACTTCTACTGCCTTCTGTACCTTATTCTGGTTAACGTTATCTTTTAATACATAAGCATCTTTAACAGAATAAGAACGGTTATCAACCGTCATGGTATCTGCTTTCTGATAACTGTCTTTCAATACCTGAACATCATCTTCATCCATGAAGTACTGCATGTGTTCATAGGTATCTTCTGATAATGCTTCAGGCATGGATTCAGTAATACCGCCATACTGTATGCCATAGGTAACGATATCTGACATATAGTCTGGTAAGGCAAGTTCTGCCTGTGCCTGGGCGAATATCAGAACTACAACTGCTGTAGCAGAAAGCCAGTAAGGCTTTAAGTATTTCAATACTTTCAGCATAGTATTTCTCCTTTAACTGTCGTTTATATTATAATGGTAATATAAACATGTAAATATAGTTATACAACAATATTGCATTTGTAATATAACTGTGATAAAACAAAAATAATGGCACAGGAAAAGAAAAAAGAAATAAGAGATAAGGCTGCAGCTTTGTTTCAGAAGAACGGATATGAGAAAGTGACTGTCAATGATATCGCAGCCGCATCAGGAATATCCAGGAATACATTCTATTATTATTATGATTCCAAGGAATCGATCATTGTGGCTTTGTTTCAGCCGGGTCCTTCAGTCATAGAAAGACTGATGTTAGAAATACTGCAGAAAGATACAGCTTATGAACAGTTAGCGTTAATCTGCAGAGAAGGATCTTCTTACTTCAGCAGATTAGGTAAGGAGATTGTGAGAACAGCATTAAGCATGAATCTGAGCGGTGAATTTCTTCCTCATAAAGATGGTAAAAAACCAATCTATGAGTTAATAAAGAAACTGTATGAAAAGGCAATTGAAGATGGTTCTATCCGTAATGATGTCAATGTGCAGCAGTTAATGGACTGTACATGCATAGCCTTCATGGGATGTTTACAGATATGGGCCACTTCTCAGCATGACTTTGATTTAACAGATGCCTTTATGGAAACGTTTGATATCATTGTAAAGAAATAGGCTATATTAGCAAAATGGTGAATTCAAGAAATAGAATAAATGAAAAGATCATCTTTCTTCATGTCAGCAATACGGAAGAAATCTGTGATCTGATGCATTCTTTTCTTGATTGATAATAGAATTTCCTGTGTATCACAGCCTGTATACTCTCTTGCCAGTGTGAATAGAGCTGCATATCTATTGATATACTTGCTCGCTACACCATTGTAGCCTTTATACCATTTCTCTATGAGTCTGTGAAATGCATTCACATTGTTCAAATGATCAAGGGATGTATATGTTGTATGATCCTTCATTACTCTTATTTCGCAGTGTTTTGTTGAAAGTAATCTGTTGTAGGCAACTTTTCCGTCAATCCATGCCATACTGTTTTCTCCAATGCTACTTGACAGTTTCATTAGAACTCCACTTGTCGGTGCAGCTGTGTTCGTTGCTTTTAAAACAGCAGTGCCATTTCTCTGCACTGCTGTAGGTAAACAGATCTGTTCATTTGACAGTCCTCTTTTAGAAGCTGAACCACCACGTTTTCTTGGTTTCAAATTATCTATTTTTTCACCTTTATGTGAATTTAGTACATACTTTTCATCTAGTTCTATTTCTCCAGAGACAACTGTATCTGCAATCATTTTTTCAAGCATATGAAGCAGCTTCATTCGCATACGCCAGACTGTATATGTGCTTATATTCATATTCGCTGCTGATTTTTCTACTGGTACCTGTGAAAAGGTATCTACGATAAGCTGGTCCCACTTTGATTCGTCCTGGTGGGAATATTGTGTAAGCTGACCACTGTCATAAGTGAAGCGTTTATGACAGCAGCTACATTTCAGCATAGGTTTTCCACTGTTTGCATTTCCACCTTTTGTAAATCTAGGGTTAACTGCACCACACTTTGGACAAACCTTGATACAGTAGTTTCTTGATTCTTTCTTTGCATTTGTCAAATCGATTAACTGTCTATCGATTTTATCCTTTGCATATTGATCTAGATTGTTGTAAAAGTTAATGATTTCAGTATCTTTCATAATGTCATCTCCTTGAATGTGCTGACATTATAATGCTGCTTAATTGTTGTTACTGTCCATATATTCGTACAATATTAAAATATGTTCATCATTTTGCTAATATAGCCTAGAAAAAAATGAAATTATTTCATGAATATGTAAACTTTCATAGGTTGAAAGATATGTTACTTATATAAGGATAATCACAGCCTGTCTTTTCTTTACAATCTTGTTTAAATCACATAACATAATTACGTATTTCTAAGTTTGGTAACTCGATTTCTAAGGGATGAAAGGATGGAGCTATGAGGCTTTATGCATTAACTCTCCAGACAGTAAAAGTACTTGGCTTAAACGATACCCGTATTCTGCATACGGATAAAAATGAAGATGAATTCTGACCTGTGAAAAAACACAGGTCATTTTATATGTGTATGTGAGGAGGACATCATGAAGAAAGCAGCAGTGATTATGGGCAGTGACAGCGATGCACCGGTTATGGCAAAGGCTGTCAAAGTATTGAAAAGCTATGACATTCCATGTGAGGTACATGTATACAGTGCCCATCGAACGCCTGTAGAAGCCGCATCATTTGCAGAAAATGCAAAGGATAATGGTTTTGGCGTCATTATCGCAGGGGCAGGTATGGCAGCTGCTTTGGCAGGCGTACTTGCGGCACATACAACCTTACCTGTGATTGGTGTTCCATTAAAGAGTGCCGTATTGGAAGGTACAGATGCACTGCTTGCGACGGTGATGATGCCTTCCGGTATTCCGGTCGCTACAGTCGCAATTGATGGTGCCAAGAATGCAGCATACTTAGCCGCAGAGATTCTTGCTTTATCCGATGATGATTTAGCTGGAAAGATTGCCCAGGACAGAAAATCCCAGCATGACAATGTCATAAAGAAAGATGCTGGTATACAAGAAAAGCTGAAGGAGTACTAACTGAATGGAAAATACGATCCATGAAGAATGCGGTATCTTTGGCGTTTATGACAAAGATATGAAGGGAAATGTAGCTTCTGACTGTTATTACGGCTTATTTGCATTGCAGCACAGAGGACAGGAATCCTGTGGTATAGCGGTCAATGACCGTGGTGTAATAACGGTGCATAAGGATGTAGGCCTTGTTCGTGATGTATTCACAAAGCAGCAGCTTCAAAAGTTTGGCAAAGGTCAGATTGCGATTGGTCATACCCGCTATTCCACCTTTGGAACAGTAAACAGAACCAATGCTCAGCCGATTGTTGTTAGACATATCAAGGGACAGTTAGCAGTAGCACATAATGGCAATTTAACTAATGCACCGCAATTAAGAGAACAGCTGGAATTAAGCGGTGCTATCTTCCATACAACCAATGACAGTGAAATTATCTGTTACATCATTATCCGTGAAAGACTGAAGTCAGATTCTATTGAAGAAGCAGTCGATAAAGCCATGGATGTATTGGAAGGAGCATACTCCTTAGTGATCATGTCACCTGAAAAACTGATTGCCGCAAGAGATGTGACAGGTTTCAGACCGCTTGTTATGGGCAGAATGAAAGATGGTCAGATAGTCTTTGCGTCTGAAACATGCGCTTTGGATGCATTAGGAGCTGTCTTTATCAGAGATGTAGAACCAGGTGAAATTGTAGTTGTAGATGAAGATGGTGTAAGGTCTATCAGAACACATTGCGGTAAGAGAGCACATCTGTGTGTCTTTGAATTTGTATACTTTGCCCGTGCTGATTCGGTAATGGAAGGTATGCAGGTTCATGACGCAAGAAGACATGCGGGGGCTTTGTTAGCACAAGAACATCCGGCAGATGCGGATGTTGTGATCGGTGTGCCTGACTCGGGTCTTGATGCAGCACTAGGCTATGCGCAGGAATCTGGTATTCCTTATGGCATGGGGTTTGTAAAGAACAGATATATTGCCAGAACCTTTATTCAGCCTACTCAGGGACAAAGAGAAAACTCAGTCAGAATGAAGCTGAATGTCATTCCATCTGTTGTAAAAGACAAGCGGGTAGTCATGGTAGATGACTCAATTGTAAGAGGAACTACTTCCGCAAGAATCGTAAAGCTTTTAAGAGATGCCGGTGCCAGGGAAGTACATGTCAGAGTATCAGCACCGCCATTTATCTCTCCTTGTTATTACGGTACGGATATAGATTCCAAGGAACATCTGATTGCCTGTCAGATGAGTGTTGATGATATTGCCGGAGTTATTGGGGCAGATTCGCTAGGATATCTCAGCGTAGATGGTGTTAAGAAGATTGCGGATAAGGCACATTGTGATTTCTGTGTCGGCTGCTTTACCGGACATTACCCGGCACCGGTTCCTACTGTTACCGGTAAGTCTAAATTTGAACAGAAAATCGGCGGTGAGGATAAAGAAAAGCACTATAAGGGAGCGAGGATGACAGACGATGGACAAGAGCTATAGTAATGCATATAAGGAAGCGGGTGTAGATGTTACAGCCGGCTATGAATCCGTTGAATTAATCAAGAAGGATGTAAAGAGAACCGAAATACCAGGTGTACTTGGCAGTATTGGTGGATTTGGAGGCCTTTTTGAACCATCGTTTAAAGACATGGAAAAACCAGTACTGATATCTGGTACAGATGGTGTAGGCACAAAGCTTAAGATTGCTTTCTTAATGGATAAGCATGATACCGTTGGTATTGATTGTGTTGCTATGTGTGTCAATGATGTCATCTGTGCTGGTGCCAGACCTTTGTTCTTCCTTGACTATATTGCCTGTGGAAAGAATATTCCTGAAAAGATCGCTTCTATTGTAAAGGGAGTTGCGGATGGATGCGTGGAATCCGGATGTGCATTAGTTGGTGGCGAAACCGCCGAACATCCTGGTCTTATGCCGGAAGAAGAATATGATCTGGCTGGTTTTACGGTTGGTATCGTAGATGAAAAGAAAATATTAAATACAAAGAATGCAAAGGCAGGAGATGTCATTATCGGCTTAGCTTCTTCAGGTGTTCATTCTAATGGTTTCTCTTTAGTGAGAAAGGTATTTGATATTGATACTGGTAAGACATTAGACCAGTATCGTGATGAGTTAGATGGCAAGAGTCTCGGTGAGACATTGTTGACACCTACCAGGTTATATGTAAAGCCTGTATTATCCTTATTAAAAGAAGTACCTGTTAAATCAATTGCCCATATTACAGGCGGTGGTTTCTATGAGAATCTGCCAAGAGCCTATGATCATTCTCTGAATGCAGTTGTACATAAAGGCACATGGAATGTACTTCCGATCTTTAATCTGATTCAGAAGAAGGGCGGTATCAGTGAACATGATATGTTCAATACATATAACATGGGTATTGGTATGGCTGTTATTGTGGATCAGGCAGACGCAGAAAAGACATTATCTGTATTAAAGAATCAGGGTGTACAGGCATACCGCATTGGTGAAATGCGTGAGGGCGATGGCAGCGTCGTAATTGAAGATGATTAATATAGCAGTCATGGTATCTGGCGGCGGGACAAACCTGCAGGCATTGATCAATGCTGAAAAAGATGGAAAGATCCCGCATGGAAAGATCAGTTTAGTCATTGCTTCTAATGATAAAGCGTATGCCTTACAAAGAGCACATAATGCATGTATAGAAACAGAAGTTATCAGACATAAGGATTATGTGGATCAGGATGCCTTTGATCAGAAGATCGTGGATGTACTGCATGCACATTCTATCGATATGGTAATCCTTGCAGGATATCTGAGTATCTTAGGACCTGGTGTCATCCATGCCTATGAAGACAGAATCCTGAATATCCATCCTTCCTTAATTCCCAGTTTCTGTGGAAAAGGATACTATGGCTTAAAGGTACATGAGGCAGCGCTTGCAAGAGGTGTCAAGGTGACTGGTGCTACCGTTCATCTGGTTAATGAAATACCAGATGGAGGCAGAATACTAAAACAGAAAGCAGTAAATGTTGAAGAAGGAGATACACCTGAAATATTACAGAAAAGAGTTATGGAACAGGCTGAGTGGATCTTACTACCAGAGGCTGCTGCTGAATTATCTGAACAATTAGATAAGGAGAATGCATGAATCTATATACATATCTGGAAAATAATACATATCCTGGCCGTGGTATTGCGATAGGGAGAACCCCATGTTCTCATAAGATGAGAGTGGCTTACTGGATTATGGGCAGAAGTGAAAACTCCAGAAACAGAATATTTGCCAGAACAGAAGATGGCATTGAAACAAGAGCTTTTGATGAATCCAAACTTGAAGACCCAAGTCTGATTATTTATCATCCGGTAAGAAAGGTAAATGATGATCTTGTTGTGACAAATGGTGATCAGACCGATACCATTCAGAAATATCTATTAGATGGAAAGACATTTGAAGAAGCTTTGCGTACCCGTACATTTGAACCGGATGCGCCGAACTATACGCCGCGTATCTCTGCTTTGATTCATAAGTCAGATTATAAAATGTCCATCTTGAAGAGTGATGCAGAAGGCAGTCAGACAATCCGTGAATTCTTTGAATATGAAGACAGTGAAGCTGGCTATGGTCATCTGATTACTACTTATGAAGGTGATGGCAATCCTTTACCTTCTTTTGCGGGTGAACCAAAGAAGTGGGAAATGGAACATGAACCATTTGAAGCATTCTCTGATCATGTATGGGAAGCTTTGAATAAAGATAATAAGGTTTCTTTATATACGGCTCAGATCGTCATTGATACAGATGAAACAGATATAAAGATTTTTAATAAGAATCAGTGAAGGAGAAAAGAATGTCAGAAGAAATTCAGCTTAAGTATGGATGCAATCCGAATCAGAAGCCTGCCCGTATTTATATGCAGGATGGGTCTGATCTGCCTGTTACTGTATTGAATGGAAGACCAGGTTATATTAACTTTCTGGATGCCTTAAACAGCTGGCAGTTAGTGAAGGAATTAAAGGAAGCTGTACATTTTCCATCTGCCGCAAGCTTCAAGCATGTTTCTCCGGCTGGTGCTGCGATTGGTCTTCCTTTAACAGATGTAGAAAGAAAGATCTACTTCGTTAATGATGGAGACATGTCTCCTTTAGCCTGTGCTTATGCAAGAGCCAGAGGTGCAGACCGTATGTCTTCCTATGGTGATTGGGCTGCGTTATCTGATGTTTGTGACAAAGATACAGCTGAATTAATCAAAAGAGAAGTATCTGATGGTGTTATCGCACCAGGCTATACAGAAGAAGCTTTGGAGATCTTAAGGACAAAGAAAAAAGGTAATTACAATATCGTTCAGATTGATCCGGATTATGTACCGAATCCAATCGAACATAAGCAGGTGTTCGGTATTACCTTTGAACAGGGCCGAAACAATATTAAGATTGATGAATCTTTATTAGAGAATATTGTGACAAAGAATCATGATCTTCCAGATAATGCAAAGAGAGATCTGATTATTGCATTAATTGCCTTAAAGTATACACAATCCAACTCTGTCGCATATGCCAAAGATGGTCAGGTTATCGGTGTTGGCGCTGGCCAGCAGAGCCGTGTTCATTGTGTACGCCTGGCTGGTAATAAAGCAGATAACTGGTGGTTAAGACAGGCGCCGCAGGTATTGAATCTTCCATTTAAGGAAGGCATTCGCAGAGCAGACAGAGATAATACAATAGATGTCTATATTGGTGATGAATACGAAGATGTATTGAGAGATGGTACATGGGAGAATTTCTTTACAGAAAAACCAGCTGTCTTTACTAAGGAAGAAAAGAAGGCATGGCTTGCGAAGGAGACAGGTGTATCTTTAGCTTCCGATGCATTCTTCCCGTTTGGGGATAATATTGAAAGAGCACATAAGAGTGGTGTCTCTTATATTTCAGAACCAGGCGGATCTATCCGTGATGACAATGTCATTGAAACAGCAGACAGATACAATATGACAATGGCATTCAGTGGTGTCAGATTATTCCATCATTAAGAAAGAGGGAAAGTTTATGAAGATACTTGTGGTTGGTTCAGGCGGCAGAGAACATGCGGTGATTCGTAAATTAAAGGAGAATCCAACTGTAGAGAAGATCTGGTGTGCACCAGGCAATGGTGGTATCAGCAACGATGCAGAATGTGTGGATATCAAGGCTACAGATGTCTCCGGAATGGTACAGTTTGCCAAAGAAAATCATGTGGATTTCTGTGTTGTAACACCAGATGATCCATTAGCTTTAGGTATGGTAGACGAAATGGAGAAGGCTGGTATTCCTGGCTTTGGACCAAATGAACATGCGGCTGTTATCGAAGCTTCCAAAGCATTCTCTAAGGATCTGATGAAGAAGTATGGTATTCCTACGGCAGATTATGAAATCTTTGATAATGCGGATGATGTTCTGGACTATATTCGAAAGAAAAACAAGTTCCCGGTTGTCATCAAGGCAGATGGATTAGCCCTGGGTAAAGGTGTATTGATCGCTTCTTCTATGGCAGACGCAAAGCTTGCCGTAAGAGAATTGATGATAGACAAGGCTTTTGGCAAGGCAGGCAATAAGGTAGTTGTAGAAGAATTCATGACGGGTCCGGAAGTATCGGTATTAGCATTCACGGACTCCAAAGTGATCAAACCTATGATCAGTTCCATGGATCATAAGCGTGTGAATGACAATGATGAAGGTCTGAATACAGGCGGCATGGGGACAATCGCGCCATCTCCTTATTACACTAAGGAAATCGCCCAGGAGTGCATGGAAAAGATCTTCTTACCTACCATGCATGCGATGAATGCTGAAGACAGACCATTTAAAGGATGTCTGTATTTCGGATTGATGTTAACACCAGAAGGACCAAAGGTAGTGGAATATAACTGCCGCTTTGGTGATCCGGAAACACAGGTTGTATTGCCTTTATTAAAGACAGATCTATTAACTATCATGCAGGCCTGCAGGAATGAAACATTAGCCGATGTAGATATTGAATGGTCTGATGAAGCTGCGGTATGTGTCATTGAAGCTTCTGGCGGCTATCCGGTGAACTATGAAAAAGGCTTTGAGATTCATGGCCTGGATGAACAGGGCCAGCATGAAGGTGTCATTGTATATCATGCCGGCACTAAGAAAGTGGATGGCAGGTACTATACCAATGGTGGGCGTGTATTAGGTATTACGGCTGTAGCCCCAACTTTAGCAGAGGCAGGCAAGAGAGCATACGCTGCTGTAGATGAAATAGGCTTTAAGAAGATGCATTATCGTCATGATATTGTAAATATTTGATCGGAGGAATTCATGAGTGTTTATCGCTGCTTTGTAGAAAAGAAGAAACCATTTGCGGTAGAAGCCAACGGTGTTTTAAATGATGTCAGAACAGCATTGCGTAATGATGATGTAACTTCTGTAAGAGTTGTAAACCGCTATGATGTGGAAAATATAGATCCTGAAGATTTCAAGAATGCAGAACATACTATCCTCTCTGAACCACAGGTAGATATTCTGTATGATGAAGAAGCCCCACAGCCTGATAAAGATGAGTGGGTGCTGGCAGTAGAGTATCTGCCTGGTCAGTTTGATCAGAGAGCTGACTCTGCGGCACAATGCATTCAGTTAGCTTTTGTAAAACAGAAGCCATTAGTTAAAACCGCAAGACTGTATTACATCAAAGGCAGGCTCACAGATGAAGATAAGGAAAGTATTAAGAAGACATTAATCAACCCTGTTGAAGCAAGAGAAGCAGTTCTTGCAAAACCTGAGACAATCAGACAGAAGTATGAAAAGCCACCTATGCCTGAGATTCTGCATGGCTTTAACCAGATGGATGAAAAAGGTCTGGATGAATTCCGTGAGGCAAATGGCTTAGCTATGGATACAGCGGATATTGTCTTCCTGCAGAATTACTTTAAGACTGCAGAACATCGTGATCCTACGATTACAGAGATCAAGGTAATTGATACATACTGGAGTGATCATTGCCGTCATACAACCTTTAATACCATCATTGAAAATGAAAAGATTGATGATCCCGCAGTACAGAAAGCTTTTGATGAATATCTGGAATTAAGAAAAAAGGTGTATGCAGGACGTAAGGCAAAGCCTCTGACTTTAATGGATCTTGGCACAATCGGTGCCAGGGCATTAAAGAAAGCAGGTAAGTTAAAGGATCTTGATGAATCCGAAGAAATCAATGCTTGTTCTGTAAAGATTACAGTAGATGTAGATGGTAAGGATGAAGACTGGCTGCTCATGTTTAAAAATGAGACGCATAACCATCCTACCGAGATTGAACCATTTGGTGGTGCCGCAACATGTTTAGGCGGTGCGATCCGTGATCCGTTATCTGGCAGAAGTTATGTCTATCAGGCAATGAGAGTCACTGGAGCAGCTGATCCATTAACACCAGTAGAAGATACGATGCAGGGTAAGCTGCCGCAGCGTAAGATTGTGACAACTGCGGCTAATGGCTATTCCTCTTATGGAAACCAGATTGGTCTCGCAACTGGTCATGTTCATGAGATTTATCATCCTGGTTATGTCGCAAAGCGTATGGAAGTCGGCGGCGTTATCGCGGCTGCCCCAAGTGAGAATGTTATAAGAGAAAGACCTGTGCCAGGTGACCTGGTTATTCTTTTAGGAGGACGTACAGGCAGAGACGGATGTGGCGGTGCAACAGGTGCATCCAAGTCTCATAATGTAGATTCGCTTGCAGAAGATGGCGCTGAAGTACAGAAGGGTAATGCACCAGAAGAGAGAAAGCTGCAGAGATTGTTCCGTAATCCGGAAGCTACCCGTTTAATCAAAAGATGCAATGATTTTGGCGCAGGTGGTGTATCTGTCGCCATAGGTGAATTAGCTGATGGTCTCCATATTAATTTAAATAAGGTTCCAAAGAAGTATGAAGGCTTAAATGGCACAGAATTAGCTATTTCCGAATCCCAGGAAAGAATGGCTGTCTGCGTCAGTGCCAGGGACGCTGAGAAGTTCCGGAAATTAGCGGATGCAGAAAATCTGGAATCAACAATTGTGGCAGAAGTCACGGAAGAACCACGTATGGTATTGGAATTAGATGGTGTTCCGATTGTCAATATTTCAAGAGAATTCCTGAATTCCAATGGTGCCAGACGCTATACAGATGTAGAAGTCAAGGCGCCTGTAAAAACAGAAGTAAAGAAAGATGACATTCCTTTTGTGAAGCGTATGCAGGATCTTGCAGGTGATCTGAATATCTGTTCGCAAAAGGGACTTGTCGAAAGATTTGACTCTACAATCGGTGCCGGTACGGTATTGATGCCATTTGGTGGAAAATATCAGTTAACACCAGCCCAGGCTATGTCAGCCAAGATCCCGGTTCTCCATGGAGAAACAAATACAGCTTCGATTATGTCATGGGGATTTGATCCATATGAGATGGAAAAGAATCCATTTGCGGGAGCACAGGAATCTGTTATCAGCTCTCTTTCCAGAATGATCGCATCAGGCGGTTCCTATCATCATGCATGGATGAGCTTCCAGGAATACTTTGGACATATGTATACAGATCCTAAGCGCTGGGGTCTTCCATTCTCTGCTTTATTAGGTGCTTTGAAGTCACAGATGGAATTAGGTGTTGCGGCTATCGGCGGTAAGGATTCTATGTCTGGTACATTTGAGAATATCGATGTACCTTCCACATTGATTGCTTTCTCAGTATCTACCGCCAAGGCAGATCATGTCGTATCTGATGAATGGAAAAAAGCCGGCAGCAGCGTATATCTTTTAAAGCCGGAATATAAAGATGGTTTACCGGATTATGAGAGTATCCGTAATACCTTTGATCAGATGGAAGAACTGATTCACTCAGGTAAAGTTTTATCAGTATGGGCTTTATCCAATGGCGGTATCGCGGAAGGATTATTAAAGTGTTCTTTAGGCAATCATATCGGTATTGCCTTAGAAGATAATCTGGATGAAGAAGCCTTATTTGAAAAGTGCTATGGCGGCTTCTTAATTGAAACAGATGAAATGCTGGATCTTAAGAAGATCGGTACAACTGTTTCTGATTATGTATTGAAGAAAGAGTCTGATTTGATTGATCTGAATACATTACAGAAGATCTGGGAAGATAAGCTGCAGCCGGTATATCCATATATCAATGTGAATCCGATTGTATCTGTACCAGAGATTTCCTATGAGGAAGATGAGAAGCCAATGCATGCGTCTTATAAAGTAGAGAAGCCGCATGTACTGATTCCGGTATTCCCTGGCTCCAATTGTGAGTGGGATACTGCCAGGGCTTTTGAAGAAGCAGGTGGAGAAGCAGAGATCTTTGTCATCCGTAACCTGACACCAGAGGATATTGAAAAGAGTGTTGAAGCATTTGCCAGGAAGATTCATAAGAGTCAGATTATTGCTATACCTGGTGGATTCAGTGGTGGTGATGAACCAGAGGGCAGTGCGAAGTTTATTACTGCATTCTTCCGTAATCCTAAGATCAGGGATGCTGTAACTGATCTTTTGGATAACAGAGAAGGATTAATGTGCGGTATATGCAATGGTTTCCAGGCATTAGTCAAGCTGGGATTAGTTCCATATGGAAAGATCATTGATACAGATGAGAACTGTCCGACATTAACCTTCAATACAATCGGCAGACATCAGTCCATGCTTGTGAATACAAGGGTATCCAGTGTGAAATCACCATGGATGCGCTATGCACATGTGGGAGATATCAATGCAGTTGCAATCTCTCATGGGGAAGGCAGATTTGTCGCAAGTGAGAAGGTATTGAATGAATTAATTGATAATGGTCAGATTCTGGAACAGTATGTAGATCCTGATGGCAATCCAACCAGTGATGTCAGATATAATCCAAATGATTCTTATCTGGCTATAGAAGGTATTACATCACCTGATGGAAGAATCTTAGGTAAGATGGGACATTCTGAAAGAAGTGGAGATAATCTCTATGTGAATGTTCCGGATAAGAAATTACAGTTATATATCTTCAGGGGTGCCATTGATTATTTCAGATAATAAATAAAGTAAGGGAGATATCCAAAATGAAGTGAACCCAGAAAGTTGAACAAAGTAATCTAGCAGTATTGTAAGGCCTGC
>DXZE01000038.1 GCA_019415435.1 Erysipelotrichaceae bacterium | reverse complement strand
ATTTTAATTTCTGTTTTTGACTGATTTCTTCATTTTTAACGTTGACCATATCTGAATATCGATTTACGCTTTTTGCATAAAAGGAGACTAACAATATGGAAAAGCCATTTGAAGATTTTGGATCACAGGTATTCGGTATCAGAGAAATGGAAGAAAGATTGCCAAGACCTGTCTTTGATGCATGGAAGAAAACCCAGGCAAATGAAGGTGCTTTGGACAGAGCTACTGCGGATGCGATTGCTCATGCAATGAAGAGATGGGCCATGGAACATGGCGCAACCCACTTCACCCACTGGTTCCAGCCATTAACAGGCGGTACTGCTGAAAAACATGATGCCTTCATTGAACCGGATCATAATAATCAGCCTATTTCAAGATTCTCTGGCAAGATGTTAATCAAGGGAGAACCAGATGCTTCCTCTTTCCCTTCAGGTGGATTAAGAGCTACATTTGAAGCCAGAGGCTATACATATTGGGATGTAAAGTCTCCTGTCTTCATTCGTGAAAATACATTATGTATTCCGACAATCTTTGTCTCTTACAATGGTGAGGCATTAGACCGCAAGGATCCGCTTCTGAAGTCTGTAGATGCACTGAGTGCAGCTGCCACTAAAGTAGTAAATCTTTTAGGAGATAAAGAAGTTAAGTCCTGCAATATTTCAGTAGGTCTGGAACAGGAATATTTCTTAATAGACCGCAAGTATTTTGACAGACGTCTGGATCTCAAATTAACTGGCAGAACTTTATTCGGTATGCCTGCCACAAAGGGACAGGAACTAGATGATCACTACTTCGGTGCTATTCCATTAAGAGTCAAGGCATTTATGAAAGATGTCAATGAACAGTTATGGAAGTTAGGCATCTATGCCAAGACAGAACATAATGAAGTAGCCCCTGGTCAGTTTGAATTGGCTCCAATCTTCTCGGATGGTAATGTTGCGGTAGACCAGAACCAGCTGACGATGGATATTTTAAAGAAAACAGCTGAAAGACATGGACTTGCATGTCTGTTACATGAAAAACCATTTGATGGTGTCAATGGTTCAGGCAAGCATAACAATTACTCTATTATTACAGATACAGATGTAAATCTGTTTGATCCAGGGAAAAAGCCAAGTGAGAATGTCAGATTCTTAACCTTTATCTGTGCATTCATAAAAGCGGTAGATGAATATGCGCTGTTATTAAGACTCAGTGCTTCCAGCGCTGGTAATGACCATCGCTTAGGTGCTAATGAAGCTCCGCCAGCTATTATCTCTATCTATCTTGGCTCTTATATTGAAGATATTCTGTATTCTCTTTATAAGGATCACCCTTCCCAGAAGAAAACCGTTACGGTTAGTGACTTCAGCCCGTTGAACAATCTTGCCTATATCCCTCATGATAATACCGACCGTAACCGTACTTCTCCGGTTGCCTTTACGGGTAATAAGTTTGAATTCAGAATGCTTGGTTCCAGCATGTCTGCTTCATTTGCGAATACGGTTTTAAACAGCATCATGGCTGAAAGCTTAAACGAGATAGCTTCAGAGTTAGAAGGCATTAAATATATTCAGGATGCCAGAGATAAGGCATTGGATATATGCCGTAACATCATTCATGATCATAAGCGTATTCTTTTCTCTGGTGATGGCTATAGTGAAGAATGGATCAAGGAAGCTGAAAGAAGAGGTCTTCCAAACGTAAAGAGCTTTATTGAAGCTACCCAGGCATTAAAGGATCCTAAGGTAATACATCTGTTTACTTCTCTTGGTGTCTATACGGAAAAGGAACTGGAAGCCAACCGCAAGATCATGGAAGAACAGTATGACAGAGTCATGGATATTGAAGTAAAGACTTTAATTGAAATGGTTCGCAAGGATGTCCTTCCGGCTATGACCCAGGACTATGAATTCTATGCAAAGACAGCAGCAGAAGCAGGCAAGAACACACCTGGTTTTGTCACGAAGAGAATGAGTCAGTTATCTGAGTTAATCGACAAGACATATTCTTATGTGGATAAGATGACCCAGTTATGGAAAGAGGCGAATGCGGCTGGTGATGATTATGAATGCGGTAAGAAGATCTATTACAGTGTAGCGCCGGCTATGGAAGAAGTACGGAAGTACATTGGACGCTATGAAGAAATCGCATCAAGAAATTATTATAAGCTTCCACTGTATGAAGAAATGCTGTTCAATCTGGATTGATGTAGCTGAACAAACAGCTGTCATGATAAGATAAACACAGGAGTTTTGTTTATGATAGCTACCGAACGTTTCCAGAAAGAACTGGAATTAATTAACAATCATGGCATTATGGCTACTGCCCAGTTGAGTAAAATACTTGGCGTAACCGAGATGACCATCCGCAGAGACATGCAGTCTCTGGAAGAACAGGGATTGATTCAGAGAGTTCATGGCGGTGCCAGATCCTTAAAAGCGACACATACCGTATCCATGTCTCAGGAAAAAAACATGCGGGAGCGTACTGAGCACGCTGAAGAAAAGAATGCCATAGGTAAATATGCGGCTGGTCTTATCAAAGATGGCATGACCATCTATGTAGATGGCGGCACTTCTACTGCAGCTATTATTCCTTATATGCACGCAGAAGATATACGGATTATCACCAATTCCCTGCTTGTCGCAGAACAATGTCATGATACAGATATTGAAGTTTATCTTTTAGGAGGCAGACTGATTCAGAAATACTCTATGATTGCAGGACCTCTTGCAAGTCATGATCTAAATCAGTTTCACTTCGATATTGCATTCATATCGTGTCTTGGCATAGATGCTGAAGAGAAGCTGATATATACCGCTGAAACAGATACAGCTGAGATAAAAAAAGATGCCCTGCGTAATGCCAGTCAGGCTTACCTGCCCGCAGATGCATCCAAGCTGCATACAAGAAGTTTCTATCATCCTGTATCAACGGATATGTTCACAAATGTCATCATGAATCATCCTTCAGATTACTCTGAAGATGATCTTCCTGATAACTTTATACTGATATAACATCCTGATAAATTCAGGATGTTTTTATATCTGTTCTATATGAATTTCAATATTCTTTCTGATCGCAAGATCTTTCAGTTTATCAAGATAACTTTCTGAAACATATGGTGTACCTTTTAATGGATATGGAATGCTCAGTCGATCGTATTTGCCTTCACCAAGCGTATGATATGGCAATACATCCACCCTTTTGATTACACTTTCAAGATTATGAATGACATCAAATCTCTTTTCTATATCTGAAAGATCATCATTCCATCCCGGTACAATCACCATTCTGATCCATATATCCTTACCCTTTTCAGCTATGGCATACAGATTATTGAGAATCTGATGATTCTCTTTACCCGTACATATTTCATGTATCTTTGTATCATATGCTTTCAGATCAAAAAGAATCAGATCCATGTTTTCAATTGCAAGATTCATTGTTTCATTACTTACATAACCGCATGTATCCAAAGCTGTATGTATTCCGTTTTGTTTTAGATACGATGCTGTTTCGTTCACAAATTCTGCCTGTAAACCCGGTTCACCACCTGAAAAAGTAACACCGCCATTGCTTTCTTCATAGAAGACTTTGTCACGCATCAGTTTCTCATATAAGGCATGGCTTTCAATTTCATAACCCACCTCTTTCGTGAAGGTATGATTATTTTTTGTAAAGTGCATTGTTTTCTTCCCTGGTAACATTAATTCCGGATTGCAGCACCACTTGCAGCGAAGTGAGCAGCCAACCATAAAGACGGTACTGCGTATACCAGGACCATCTTTAATGGAATATGTCTGTATTTCAGATATCAGTCCTGTTGTCATAGTCTGTTTTCCGTTCTTGCAATAATGGCATTCTGTGTCTCTGGCATTAAAGAAACAAACTGTGCACAATAACCTGCGACTCTGACGATTAAGCTGCGGTATTGTTCAGGTGTTTTCTGTGCCTTACGGAGTGTCTTTGAGTCAATAACATTAAACTGATTATGATAGATGCCAAGTCTGTAACTGCCTCTTAAAAAGGCACAGAATTTGTCCAGATTTTCATTACCCTGTAAAGATGCTGGTGAAAATCTCATATTCAATAACTGTCCTGCGGCTACTCTTTCATTAGGAAGCTTACTGACAGAATGAATCACTGCGGTAGGACCATTGACATCCGTCCCCTGTACAGGAGAACAGCCTTCATTCAATGGACTTCCTGCGACTCTTCCATCAGGTGTAGCACCTACATCCATGCCATTTGGAACATAGGATGTAATATTGGATGTCGACATTGTATAGCAGCTGACTTCAGGACCTTTCCCTTCTCTTAAAGTATGATAAGAAGGCAAAAGATCCAGGTAGGATTCATACACATCCGCTACAATCCGATCCACTTCATCATTATCATTTCCAAACTTCGGTACAGAAAGACAAAGGCCATGAATTCTCTCTCCTTCTTTACCCTTCCAGTTATGATGCATGGCATCCAATAATTCTTCAAAGGTAATCACATGATCATCAAAGACTAGTTTTTTAACAGCCATCAAAGAATTGCCTAATACGGCAGGACCGATATTGGATTGGGATATCACATCATACTGACACCCGCCGTTTTTCAATGTCTTGCCAGTCTTCATGCTGTTATGAATCAGACATGACGCAAACGGATCGGCATCATATTTGGCCAGAGACCTGTCACAGATCTCATCGGACTCTACAGCTATATCAGAGTAAAACTTCAGAAATTTCTTCCAGGCATTCCATAGTTCTTCATAACTATCGAAATGTACGGTACTCCCTTTCTTTCCATTGACACTGATCATCTGAATGCCTGTTACAGGATCGGTGCCATTATGCAGAATTAATTCCAGTATCTTTGCCCAGTTCACATAAGTCATACCGGTTGCACGATGTCCATACTTACCCGGTACACCGGTTTCCACGCATCCAATCGCACAATAATCGAGTGCATCTTCATGCCTGATTCCTAAGTCTTCTATTCCCTTAGCTGCCACATCATCATTAAACATGCTTGGCATACCGCATCCGGTACGGATTAACATAGCCGCAAGTCTTAACAGTGACTTTGGTGTATCTTTGTTATAGCGCATGGAGAAGTTTGGTTCAGCCATAGCGGTCAGATTCATAGCTTCAATGCATAGGTAACTCAACTCATTTGTGCCGTCTGTACCATCCGGCTTATACCCTCCAATCATCAGATTGGAATATAAAGGATAGCCTTGTGAGAACTTTGTATGTCCATATGGTCTGACTTTATTCTGGGTACTGTTCATCAGAAACATATGGGTCGTTATTTCCAGTGCTTTTTCCTTTGTCAGTACACCGTTCTCAATATCATGTCTGTAAAGATCATACATATACTGATCAAACCTTCCATAACAGAAAGAATGACCATTGGATTCAATCATCTGTAACACATGTATCAGATAGACTGTTTCTACACCCTCATAATAGCTTTGAGAAGGATGTTCCATAAGTGAAGAAGCCATGTCTCCCATTACCATGAGTTCTTCTTTATGCTTTGGATCTGATTCTTTTTCGGCCATTTCATAGGCAAGAGAGGCATACCGTTTGATATAATCCAGTACCCCGTTTAAAGAAATGGAGACTGCTTCATAGAATTCCTGATTTTCTTTCGTAAGATCAGGATTCTTTAATTTCTCTTCTGCTTC
This sequence comes from Erysipelotrichaceae bacterium, assembly GCA_019415435.1. Classification (GTDB taxonomy): domain Bacteria; phylum Bacillota_I; class Bacilli_A; order Erysipelotrichales; family Erysipelotrichaceae; genus Bulleidia. Next base: position 15,129 of record DXZE01000038.1, on the reverse strand, counting down.
CTTCTGAATATCTCTAAGCCCTCTTTTTAAAACCATTTCATAATCTGGCACTATATGACCATCACCAGACATGGAAATACCGCCGCGATGAATCACTTTCTGCTTTTCGGCTAAGGCAATCCGATTGGTAGTATGACGCTTTACTTCATCTTCATGCGTATGTCCATGCCAATATGATGCGATAGAACGGATATCCTGTTTAACCTTTTCACCGCATGTAAATACATCGCCATTACGTTTATCAAACTGATCCAGTTCTTCTACAACCCAGTCTATGGAATACTCTGGAAATACTGGTGCCGCAAAGTCCCTGCTTGCCTGATTACCGAAGATCAGACTGTCTGGTTCGATATAAATCGTCATATGACGCAATGTATACGCAAATGCCTCAACCTTACGGATTATATAAGGCTTGCCTTCTGTTTCTTTGAAGGAATGGGTATAGAAAAGAGCCCGCTCACTGCAGATGCTGGCTTTTCTGTTCTGCATGCGTTCATGCAGACGGGCAATACGATCCATGTCTATATCATTATTCGAAGGGACAAATGCAAGGAATTTCATAAGCTCTCCTTTAATAAGAAACCTGCGGATTTACATGTTCAAAATAACACAGAACTCCGCAGGTATGTATATAAATTATCGATTCAGATTTAAAACGACCGGAATAGACTTATAGCCTACACCCATGCGGTCAATTCCCATATTGATTAACTTCAGGAAATGTTCTCTTGTACGGATACAGCCGCTTCCTTTTATCTTGATCTTGTCACCAACCGTATCCATTAATAACTGGATCACTTCTACGGTAGCACCTTTATTATCATGGCCTGTTAAGAAACCGGTAGAAGTTTTGACAAAGTCAGCACCACTTGCCATAACAATCCTGGCGCCACGCACTATCTCTTCCTCTGTCAAAGCATCCGTTTCAAGGATGACCTTTAATTCTCTGCCATACTTATGTGCTGTTTCAGCACAAGCCTTCAGATCTTCCAGAACTTCCTCATCCTTGCCGCTGCGGATCTTACCGAAGTTAGCGACAATGTCGACTTCCTTAACAGTATCATACTTTGCGGCAGCTTCTATCTGGGCAACTCTGGATTCTGTAGAGCTGTCTCCAAACGGGAAATCCGTTACCGGACATAACATTGTCTTACTGCCTTTTACATATGGTTCACAAAGTTCCAGATATCCCGGATTAATGCAGATGGTAGCACAGCCAAGGCTGACGCCATCCTTTGTTAAGCGAATAATTTCATCTTCTGTAAATTCAGGTTTTAATACGGAGTAGTCAATGTAAGATGCCAGTTCTTCGATTGTCATTTCTTCAGCTGGCCTGGTTATTTTTCTCATGATTGTTTATAACAGTTTAAAAATGTTTACTGTTTTCCCTTCTGCTTATATTATATAAGATTTAAAAACATTAGTAAACATTTAAGAACTATTTTATAAACGCAGAGATACTCTTGGCGTCTTCAAATCCTTTCATATACAAAGCCGCAATACTTTCCTTGTCCTTTGTTAAAGTCTTCATATGACCTATATCGGATGGCGCCACAATCAGAATCTTTCCTTCTTTTTCTAATTCTTCTGCCTTATCCACGCAATCATTATAGACATGGCTTCTCGTTGCCATATCTTTTGCGGCATTTGGATAAGTACATTCCAGTATTCTGGCAAGTAAAGCATCATTCTTTGGAATTCTTCTGAAATCACGCGGTCTTGTCAGAATCAGAACCACCTTGTCACAACCATCATCAAATGCTTTCTGTAAAGGTACAGGATCAGATATACCGCCATCATAATAGGGTACATCATCAATCATATACGGCTTATCTACCACCGGTACACAACAGGATGCCTTGATCACATCATAGTGATCCTGTGACATGGCTGTCTTATCAAAATAAGCAGGCTTACCTGTTAATGCATTGGTAGCTACGGTCCAATACTGCATTGGATTATCCATAATACCTTTCCAGTTTAAAGGATATTCTCCACCCTCATTGGATAAAGTATTGTAAATATAGTCCAGTCCTACATAATCACCGGTTCTGAACATATTCTTAAAGCCCATATACTGCCATCTGGTAAAGTATTGTGTATAGAAAATATAGTTTCTGCCAATCTGATGGCCTGCATAAGAAGCTATATTGGCACTGCCTGCACTGACCCCGATACCATAATCAAAATGTATATCATGCATCATGCACCAATCCAGTACACCTGCCCCATAAGAGCCTCTTAAGCCGCCGCCTACGTCAATTACACCTATCATACTGTTTCCTCATTCAATGCGTCCAGAATACCTTCTACTCTCGCAATTGCTTCATTTACCTGTCTTCTTGCGTCATTAATGCGGCTTTGAACCATCCCGTCCGCAATCACACCATCAAAGAAATAATCCGCAAATCCAAGAAATCCATCGGTTGGGATACGTATATCTGTATATGCATAAATATCCCTTAGTTCATAGGAAAGACGGTTCATTGCGTCTTTGGCAAGCTGTATTTCATACTGGGCATCATGCATCTTATCCTGTTTCATAAATGTCACAAACATACCTCCGCCAAGGATATCTGCAATACCCCAGCCAGCTGCCTTATCCAGCAGCTTCTGTGCATTATACAGATGATATAATGCATCATTTCCGGCAATCACTGCTTCATCTACTTCATTTTTTCTGCTATAGAATTCATTCATACATTACAGTTTATATCTCAAATCAAAAAGTACAACCGTATATCAGATATGTCATATAAAAAGGAACAGAATTTACTCTGTTCCCTGTTCTGTACTTTTGGTTGTATCTTCTTCTGTTTGTGAAGAAGTGTCTTCTTCCTGTTCTGTTTCTGCAGAAGGAATGGGTGCTGCAGTAGGAACAGGAGTATCTTCCTGTGCCTGTTGTTCTGACTGATCAGGTTGTGTAACTGGCTGTACAGGCGTATTCTCCTGATTCTCTCTGGAAGATATCTTTTCATGGATCCATGCTTTTACATCATCCCCATAGCGGTTATAGAGATTCATGCCTAAAAGGATCAGAATAATCAGAATAACCACTTTTACAGTAAATCTGATAATCTTGCCTGTATCTTTCTTGCGCTTCTTTCTGTACTTTGTTTTATATCTTGTCTTTGTGACAACCCTTTCAGACTGTTCCTGCCGTATCTCTGAAGTATTCTGCTGAGGATACAGTGTATAGCCGCAATAAGGACAGAACATGCTGTCCCATGGTATCTCTCTGCCGCAATGGGGGCAGATTATCTTTTCTTTATCCATCATGAACCTCCTCATTCACAGTATACAGGAACAATGTGAACATTCTATGAGCCAAGACGTCTGTCTATATAGGAAAGTGCATATGCCTCTACATGTTCCAGTTTCTTTACACTTTCTTCATCTTTAATATTGAAGCGATGCATCATCTTTTCAATATAGTGATGGTCTTTGACATACTGTAATCCTGGTTTGAAATAGTAGTCATATAACATGGCACAGGAAGAAACCAGTGTATCTGCAGGTGTCTTACGGATGCCTGTATGAATGCTTTTCTCTTTAAAGTATTCTTCATATACAGATTCACTCACTGTACTGTTTTCCATTTGCGAAACCGTAAAAGGCAATGCATCTTCTAAAGGATCTTCTATTTTGACTCTGTAGATATCTGTTTTATCCGCATCTCTGATAATACGTGCATGCAATAAAGTATGTGCATCTAATCCATCTTCGATTGCATATTTATTATGATTGCCTATTGCCTTGTAAATCAGTTCATCATATTGATCATCCTCAATAAAAGAGCGTATCAGATCATTCTCCTTTAATACTTCCACGCCAAGGTCCGCATGATCTACCGTCAGATAGTCACGAAAGTCATGATATCTTCTGACCTGTTCAAATCTTCCGATATCATGGAGTAATCCGATTAATTGTGCTAACTGCACGTCTTCTTCAGAAAGATGCATTTCTTGTGCAATCAATTTTGCAAGAGATGCCACATGATATGTATGGATGATCTTCAGACGTACTTTGCCATCCTCTGGATTATAGTGACTGACATATTGTTGGAATGCATGCAGAGCTTTCTCATAATCTATCATGCTTAACCTCTGTTAATAATCTTTTCAATATGCTTGATTTCAATGGATATGGTTCCATCCGGATTATTGATAAATTCAATCACATCCGGATTACCAGAGTATTCAGTAGGAAAACTGATTTCAATACCGCTGTCCGTACGGATACGCTGGTTCTTCATCTTACGTATAGCAGGACGTGCAGAAATATCCATTTCTTCCGGAAGTTCATGTTCAAGACTGGCAGATAAAAATGTATCCTGCATTTCTTCTGATTCATTGAATACATTTACCGCAAGATCTTCTTTACTGATCGTATCTGATTCTTCTGAGGCATTCTGAATATAATTCTTATACTTTGAAAGTAATAAAGCAGGATTCTCATCACACTTTTCCGCAACCTCATTCACAATATCATTTGTCTCCTGCAATACTTCCTTTGTGGATTTCTGAGAAGTGCACATGAGGATGCGGTCCTGTAATAAATGAATGTCATCCTTCCAGTTTTCTTCATCTACATACTGAACGCCGTCGTGTAAAAGATTCACAATAAAGAAAGTATGCAGTTTCTTGTTAGGAGAAGAAAGGAAACCGGATCCCATCATGATATGGTTTACTATTCTGCCATTTTCTTCTTCCGTGATATGTGTATATGCCTTCTGGTTAGGAATAAACAATACGGCCAGATATGGAACATCATCATAACGGTAATCCACCATAAGCAGATCATAAGGCTGATCTGTGACATCCTTCAGACAATCTGAAATATATTCTGCCAATTCTTTACAGCATACTCTGAAATCCGCATCAGTTTTCTTATAAGCTTCCAGTAAGTTATAGAAAGAACTGTCTTTACTGAGTTCTCCTTTTCTTAAGCCTATATCTTCTGTAACTTTCTTGATATATTTCTTTACATAAGATCCATTTACTGCATCTTCCAGATTCATTGTCTGTTCACTGTATACTTCATTGCCGGATGTATAATCCAGGATTTCTAAAACAGCTTTATTGATTACCAGTTCACTCATATCTCACCCCGTATAAAAGCCTGCATCTTATTTCAGATACAGGCTGTATTTCAATCTAAAGTAGCTTCGATTTCCTTAGCCGTATTTCTTCCTTCAACGACTGCATTACCTATGGTCTCAGGACCTGTATAAGCATCTCCTGCAATCCATACATTTTCAAGATTGGACTTATGTCCTTCACCAGTTTCAAGATTATCAGATAATACTTGGAAATTGACCTTCTGACCAATCGCCATAACAATTAAATCTGCAGGCATTGTAAAGTCTGAACCCTTGATCTCATGGCAGCTTGCCCTGCCTGAAGCATCCGGTTCACCAAGTTCCATCTTCACTACATCAGCACCTGTAACATAGCCGTTTTCATCTCTGTTGATCTCTTTGATGTTATTCAGGAAATCAATCTTAACGCCTTCCTTTTCAGCCGCATTAATCTCCGACTGGTTGGCAGGCATTTCCTTTAAGGAACGTCTGTAAACAATAGTGACATCATCAATCAGCCGGACTAAAGATCTTGCACAATCCATCGCAACGTTGCCACCACCCCATACAATGGCATGCTTATACTTTGCAAACTCATCCTGCTTATGCAGCATATTCAGATCATACAATAATGTTAATCCGGCATAGAGACCTTTGCCTGTTTCAAACCCAAATGTATTTTCTACCTGGGCTCCGATTGCGACTACAACTCTGTCATAATCCTTGCGGATCTTATCAAAAGCTTCATGATCAATCTTTGTATTGAAGTGGAATGTTACACCAGCTTTCACAAGACCATCATAAGCCTTCTGTAAGAAAGCTTTAGGCATTCTGAATTCCGGAATACCGGTATGAATGGCACCACCGATTGCATCTTCCTGATCAAAGATATCAATCTGACATTTACCTGTTTTAACTAGTTCCTGGGCAATTGTATAACCTGCTGGTCCTGCACCTACAATTGCTATTTTATACATATAGTTCTCTCCTTCTTCTGTTTACCCTTATATTTTGCTGATATACAGAATCATCATGCATGCTTCATGTTTATAGCATCATGTCTTTTATTCATGCTCCTGCATGATGCGTACTTTCTTTTTCTTAAGAAATGCCATAGCTTCTTCTGCCTGATCAGTTCTTAAATCAAAAGCACCGATCCATTTCTTCTGTGTATTGGTAAAATATACAGTTGTTTTAGAGATATGTGCTTCTTCTATCTCTTTCCACTTATAGCTTTCCTTCTTTGCATAAGCAGATGTAACTGTTTCAATACCCTTGTTATCAAGAATCATAACCGTTCTGAAATAACCAATCAGTATACTGATCAATAAAGCAGTCATAACCGCAATCAGAGTACCTACAAGACTTTCTGCCTTACCAGGGTGAAATGTGATCAGCCATATACAAAAGCCAATACATACAATAAGAAATAATCCTGATAAAATCACCGGTTTTTTACGGGGACGCACAATTACCTTATTCATGACATAAAGAATAACACAAATATCCGTTTATAAACCAATCTGTACATACGGATCCATGCTTTGAACAACATTCTGTATACAGGATTGATAATACGTATCTTTATCAGGAAACACATCGGTACTGAGATCCTTATACCATGTAACATGCGGTCCATACAGTCCTTCCATATCATCAAACCAGATATAGAATAAATCAGCCTTTGGTTCACTGACATCTATGACAGATGTTCCATCCTTTTCTTTTTTTGTGACTATTAAAGAAGCTGCCATACCTGTATAGATGCCTTTTCTTGTTGTACCGGGAAGAATTGCCTGTGCTGCGATAAGATTTCCCATGGCATAGAAACAGATCGTATGATTGTTGATTCTCTCTATCGGCTGAATGTTATGGGCATGATTGCCAATGATGATATCGGCGCCAGCATCGGATAATTCCCGGGCCAGATGTTTCTGTTCATCATCTGGTTCACTGTGATATTCTTCACCCCAATGCATGGATATGATCACAACATCTGCCTTCTGCTTTGCATTTCTGACCCAGTTAAGCATTTCTTCTTCATGTCCTCTGTAACAGTTTACAAGATAAGGACGATCATCCGGGTTAACATTACTGTTCATGCCATATGTCCATGCATTGAAAGCATAGGTAATGCCATTCTTTTCATAAACCGGAATGTCATCTCGCATTTCCTGAGAAGAATTCTCACCAGCACTTACAACATCCTTTTTAGCTTTCCAATAAGCTACAGAATTATCGACGCCTTCTGTACCCTTATCCAGGGAATGATTATTAGCCAGAGAGACAATATGAAAGCCTCTTGAAACCATATAATCTCCTAGTGATTGCGGCGCATTGAAATGTGGAAATGCTGTAAAGCCCAGATCATCACCAGCCAAAGGCACTTCCTGATTATAGAAAGAAAGATCATATTGAGAGGCAGGTGCTGTTACTTCATCCAGTTGGCTGCTGTAATTATAGGTACCATCGCTCTGTTCTGCCCCAAGTGTGTTATGTACCATAAAAAGCAAATCCCCTTCTATAAACATGGAAAATGAATGTACAGTATCTTCTTTCTTTGCTGGCTCAGAAGTGCTATTAACAGATGGCTTTACTGCTGTTTCTTTCTTATTGGAAATACAGCTGTAGCCAAGCGTGCCTGAAGCTGCCAGGGCAATGATAAGCAGTATTACCTTAATGCTTTTTCTAAGATGTCTATGCTTATGTTTCATGAAAATATTATAAAGTACACAGGCATCAGAATCTTACATATTCAGAAGAAGGTTTGAATAAGCAGTCTTTGTTAATTTCAGATATCTGACTGACACCGCACATCTTCATTGTATCTGCAAGTTCACTGCCTAATTTATCTGTGTAGAACTGAACGCCTTCTTCCCTGCCACCATATACAGCTGTCACAAAAGGACGGGCAATCAATACACCATCAGCGCCTAAGGCAAGTGCCTTGAAGATATCCGCACCCGAACGAATGCCGCCATCTACTAATATCGTCATATTATCACCTGCTGCATCAACGATCTGTTCTAATACTTCTGCTGTAGATGGTGTCTGATCTAATACTCTGCCGCCATGGTTTGAAACAACAATACCGGCTGCCCCCGCTTCTTTAGCAGCCAAGGCACCCTGTACCGTCATAATACCTTTGATAATAAAAGGCTTTTCTGACGTCTGTATGATCTCTTTTAAATCACCAGCGGTCTTGTTTCCGGCAGGTGGAGTCAGATTCTGTAAGAACGGAAGGCCAGCCGCATCCACATCCATCGCAATCGCAAAGCTGCCGGATTTCTTAACCAATGCAAACTTTTCCTGCAATGTGTTTTTATCCCATGGTTTGATAACCGGAATACCAGTACCGTTGTTTTCAGAAATAGCATGTACAGCCGCTTCCATAACCTTTGGATTTGTACCATCACCTGTAAAAGCCGCAATACCTGCATCTGCACATCCTTTTACAAGGATATCGTTATACTGCATATCATTGAGACTATCGCCATAATGCAGATTCACTGCGCCTACCGGTCCGGCAAAGATCGGATATTTCATCTTCTTTCCAAAAAGGTTCACAGATGTATCCGGTGTTTTATTAGCACTGATTGTATTGAGATTAATCCGTATCTTCTTCCAGGCATCATAGTTCCGAATAGCTACATCACCAACACCTTTGGCACCAGGGCCGGGCATCTGGTTACCGCAGGCACGTCCATTGCATATCGGACATGCCTTGCAATAAGGACCTATGCATGTTCTGGCATTAGCCAGAAGTTCTTCATAATTCATAAAGAAAAGCCTCCTCATATTCACATATGATTATCATAACCTTTGTGAATATAAGAGAGGCATCTTTTATTGCAAATTTGTATATCCCATTAAATATTCATCTACTTCTCTGGCGCATCTTCTGCCTTCATCAATTGCCCATACAACTAATGACTGACCTCTGTGCATGTCACCAGCCGTAAATACTTTATCCTGGTTTGTATGATAAGAGCCTGTTTCACTCTTTACGACATTTCTTTCGGTAAGATCGACATGGAATGCCTCTGGTGTATACTTCTCACATCCTGTAAAACCTGCCGCAATAATCAGAATATCACAAGGCAATTCTTTTTCACTGCCTTCTACTTCTATCATCCTACGGTTTTCAAATGTGACTTTCACTGTCTTGACAGCTTTCAGTTTTCCCTTTTCAGATATCAGTTCTTTAACTGTGGTTTCATAGATACGTGGATCCTTATGGTACAAAGCGATCGCTTCCTGCTGGCCATAATCTGTCTTTAAAACCTTAGGCCATTCTGGCCATGGATTATCTGCCGTTCTTTCCTTTGGCGGACAAGGCATCATCTCAAGCTGAATCACACTCTTACAGCCATGACGGATACATGTGGCTACACAATCATTACCGGTATCGCCACCACCGACAATGACTGCATTCTTATTTTCTGCAGAGATAAATGTACCTTTCTTCAGATCTTCATCCAATAAAGACTTTGTTGTACTCTTTAAGAAATCTACGGCATGATAAACACCCTTTGTTTCATCCATGCCTGGTACATTTAAGTCTCTTGCCTGTTTTGCCCCACAGGCAAGAATTACTGCATCATAGCTATCACATATCTCTTTGGCAGATATGTCTTTACCGACATTGACACCAGTATGGAAGGCGATGCCTTCTGCCTCCATCAGTTTTCTTCTTCTTTCCACAACTGACTTATCCAGTTTCATATTCGGTATGCCATACATTAACAAGCCGCCGATTCTGTCTTCTCTTTCGAACACTTCTACATTATGTCCACGCTGATTGAGTCGGTCCGCTGCCGCAAGCCCTGATGGACCACTGCCTATGACAGCGATCTTTTTATGAGAGCGGAAGGCAGGAATTCTGGGTTTCATATAGCCATGTTCAAAGGCATATTCAATAATGTAATACTCATTATCATGTACTGTTACAGGTTCATCATGAATACCGCATAAACATGCTTTTTCACATAAGGCAGGACATACTCTGGAAGTAAATTCAGGGAAAGAACTGGTCTTGAGAAGTCTCGCTAAAGCATGAGCAGGATTACCATGATAGACTTCATCATTCCATTCCGGAATCAGATTATGAAGCGGACATCCGGTAACCATACCTTTGAGCTTTAAGGCTGATTGACAATATGGAACACCGCAATTCATACAGCGTGCTCCCTGCCTGCGTCTTTCTTCTTCCTTTAAAGGTATTCTGAATTCATTAAAATCATGAATTCTCTCTAATGCATCTATGCATCTTTTTTCCTGTCTGTCATACAGGAGGAAACCATCTGTTCTGCCCATGATCAGTTCTCCTTTGCCATTGACTGGAAAGCTTCCAGCAATGCCTTGTCATTAGAAACACCCTGTTCCTTCAGGTGTCCGATCGCACTCATCATATTGTGATAGTCTATCGGCACAATCTTCTTAAATTGTGATGCGGATTCATCAAAATTCTTTAAGATTTCCGCAGCCTTAGGCGATCCGGTTTCTTTCTCATAATCCTGCAGAATTTCCTTTAATTCCTGCTTGTCATACTTGTCTTCTACGACCTTCATATAGATCATTTCTTTATTCAGGTACTTGTACAGCTGATGATCCTGATCCAGTACGTAGGCAATGCCTCCAGACATACCTGCCGCAAAGTTCTTGCCAGTTCTGCCAAGAATAACAGCCTTTCCACCCGTCATATATTCAAGCCCATGATCGCCACATCCTTCCGCTACTGCAATAGCACCAGAATTACGAACGCAGAATCTTTCACCTGCTTCACCTTCAAAGTAAGCTTTGCCAGCTGTAGCACCATATAAGGCAACGTTACCGATGATGATGTTATTATCACCCTTACAGCCGGAATTCTCTGGTGGTACAACAATGATCTTTCCACCCGAAAGACCTTTACCGACATGGTCATTCGCATCCCCTTCTAGACGCAGCGTTAATCCCTTAGGAAGGAAGGCACCAAATGACTGACCGCCGCCTCCTTTACAGTGAATGACATACGTATCATCTTTCAATGTATTTCCATATTTTCTTGTAATTAAAGAACCAAGCATTGTTCCAAGCGTACGGTTTTCAGAAGATATCGTGATATCCGTAGAATAAGGTTTCTTTTTGGATACTGCATCTTTAAAAGCAGGTATCAGTACCTTACTGTCCATTGTCTTTTCAAGATGGAAATCATATGTCTGACTGGCAATATGATGACGGACAGATTTACGTGCATATTCCGGATTCAGCAAACCCGAAAGATCTACTTTGCTGTCTTCCTTCTGTTTCAGACAATCGGTTCTGCCAATCATTTCATCTACGCTTCTGAAGCCAAGAGAAGCCATGATCTCTCTCATTTCTTCTGCCACAAACTTCATGAAATTCATGACATATTCCGGTTTGCCGCGGAATCTCTTTCTGAGTTTTTCATTCTGTGTTGCAATACCAAATGGACATGTATCCAAAGAACATACACGCATCATCATACAGCCCATGGATACGAGCGGCCCTGTCGCAAAGGCATATTCCTCTGCGCCTAATAACGCAGCTACAGCAACATCTCTTCCTGTCATTAACTTGCCATCGGTTTCAATGATGATTCTTTCTCTTAAGCCATTATCGATTAATGCCTGCTGGGCCTGGGCTACACCAAGTTCCCATGGCATACCGGCATGATGGATTGAGGAAATCGGAGCTGCACCAGTACCGCCGTCAAAACCTGAGATAACTACTACCTGTGCACCTGCCTTGGCTACACCGCAGGCAATCGTTCCTACCCCTGCTTCAGAGACAAGCTTGACGGATATTCTGGCATCAGGATTAGCATTCTTTAAATCAAAGATCAGCTGGGCTAAGTCTTCAATGGAATAAATATCATGATGCGGTGGTGGCGATATCAGAGACACACCAGGCGTCGCATATCTTGCCTTCGCTACCCATGGATACACCTTTCTGCCTGGCAAGTATCCGCCTTCGCCAGGTTTGGCACCCTGGGCCATCTTAATCTGTATTTCCCTGGCTGAATTCAGATATGCAGAAGTAACACCAAATCTGCCGGATGCTACCTGTTTGATGGAACTGTTCTTCTCTGTTCCAAAACGTTCCGGATTTTCACCACCTTCACCTGTATTGGATTTACCGCCTAACCGGTTCATGGCTATAGCCATTGTTTCATGCGCTTCTTCACTGATAGAACCATAAGACATGGCTCCGGTCTTGAAACGCTTCACAATACTTTCTACCGGTTCTATTTCTTCTAAAGGAACCGGATCTGATGCAGGCACAAATTCCATTTCATCACGCAATCTGTGTGGATGCTTGTTCTGAAGAATCTTTGAATATACCTTCCATTCTTCATAGTCACCATCTCTGACTGCTCTTTGTAATGCGGTAATGACATCCGGGCTGTAGAGATGATCCAAGGCCTGATCTCCAGAGCGTAATCTGTGGAACCCTATAGAATCCAATGCTGTATCCACACCTAAACCCAATGGATCAAAGGCATGATCATGCTGGAACAATGTATCTTTTTCAAGCTTATCAAGGTCTGTACTGCCTGCTTGACAAGAGATGCCAGGGAAGTATTCATGTACCATATCTTCATCGAGGCCTACTGCTTCAAAGATACGGGATGACTGATAGGACTGAATCGAAGAAATACCCATCTTTGCGGCAGTTTTTACAATGCCGTTTAACAAGGCATTGTTATAGTCAGCGATAGCCGTATGATAATCCTTATCCAGAATTCCCTTATCAATTAATTCCACAACACATTCCTGGGCAAGATATGGATAGATAGCTCTTGCGCCAAAGCCTAATAAAGCCGCACACTGATGTACATCTCTTGGCTCACCAGATTCCAGGATCAGAGATACCTTTGTTCTTTTCTTAGTCTGTACAAGATGTGTTTCTACAGCTGATACAGCTAAAAGAGATGGAATCGGAACATGGTTTTCATCCACACCTCTGTCAGTAAGAATCAGTATATTGGCACCTTTGTTATACGCACGGTCACATGCAATGCATAAGGCATCCAAAGCTTTCTTTAAAGAAGTATGCTTGTAATACAGAAGTGAAATATCTTCGGTATGGAATCCCTTCTGATGCAGGGTGCGGATCTTCATGATATCGACCCCTGTCAATATTGGATTCCTGACTTCCAATACTCTGCAGTTATCTGGTTTTTCTGATAAGAGGTTGCCATCAGAGCCAATGTATACAGTTGTATCAATGACTACCTTTTCACGAATAGAATCAATCGGAGGATTGGTTACCTGGGCAAACTGCTGGTGAATATAGTCAAAAAGAGAAGAAGGCTTATCATTCAATACGGCTAAAGGAATGTCATGTCCCATGGAAGCAGTAGGCTCACTGCCTCCAGAAGCCATTGGTAATATCTCTTCTTTGACATCTTCGAACGTATAACCAAATACCTTGTATAAACGATCTCTTGTCTTCTGATCAGAAGAAGGTACTTTTTCATTGGGAATCCTGAGGTCTTTTAAAAACAGAAGATTCATGTTTAACCATTCGCCATATGGGGAACGTTTTGCATAATGTTCCTTTAATTCTTCATCAGAGATAATCCGTTTCTGTTTTGTGTCTACCAAAAGCATTCTGCCTGGCATCAGACGGGATTTACGGATAATATGCGTTTCATCTAAATCCAGTACACCTACTTCTGAAGCTAAGATTAATCTGCCATCATCCGTTACATAGTAACGGGCAGGACGTAAACCATTACGATCTAATGTTGCACCAACAATATCACCATCACTGAATAATACCGCTGCTGGTCCATCCCAAGGTTCCATCATTGTTGCATAGTAATGATAGAAATCCTGTTTTTCCTGTGACATTGCTTTTTCATACCGCCATGGTTCCGGAATCATCAGCATCATTGCAAGCGGTAAATCCATTCCGCTGAAATATAAAAATTCAAGGGTATTATCTACCATTGCTGAATCAGATCCTGACGCATTGATAACCGGATAAATCTTGTCTAAGTCATCCTTCAGAGAGTCAGAAAGCATCGTTTCCTCTCTTGCAAGCATTCTGTCCGCATTACCACGGATCGTATTGATTTCACCATTATGGGCAATAAATCTGTATGGATGTGCTCTTTCCCAGCTTGGGGTTGTATTGGTAGAGAAACGGGAATGTACAATAGCAATAGCAGTCTTATAATCTTCTGACTGCAGGTCATCATAAAACTGACGTAACTGATTTACGAGAAACATGCCTTTATAGACAATAGTTCTTGAAGAAAGAGAACAGACATAGGTATCTTCAGACCCCTGTTCAAATTCACGTCTTACAATATAAAGACGCTTATCAAAGTCCATGCCGGATCTGCATTCTTCTGGTCTTTCAATAAACACCTGCATAATGTCCGGCATCGCATCTAACGCTCTCTTACCAAGGATTTCAGGATATACCGGAACCTTACGCCAACCCAGAACCTTCAGACCATTCTTTTCCGTAATAACTTCAAATGTACGTCGGGCAAATGTACTTTTTAAAGAATCAGATGGCAGAAACATCATTCCAATGCCATAGTCACCTGCATTTTTTAAGGAAATACCGTCTGCCTGTACTGCCTTTTTAAAGAAACCATGAGATATCTGCATTAAGATACCAACACCATCTCCTACTTTTCCCGAGGCATCTCTGCCTGCTCTGTGGTCCAGACGTTCTACTATCTTTAAAGCATCATCAAGCACCTGATGATCCTGGTGTCCGTCAATATTGACAATAGTTCCAATACCACAGGCATCATGTTCCATCAAACCTTCATTTATACCATGCATACCGGTATCCTCCTGATTTTACTGAGAAAAATTTATACCTGTCTATAAATGGAATCAATAATTTTTTCATCCTATTTTCTGTAAATTATATATTTATTTACATTTAGCGTAATTTCTTTCACAGTAAAGTGCTTAAAAAGAGCCATGATTCCTCATGACCCTTCTGTTTCTTTGATATTTCAGCATTATTTACGGTGAACTACTCGGCTACAAGTAACCGAGCTTCAAAGCGGCACA
>DXZE01000037.1 GCA_019415435.1 Erysipelotrichaceae bacterium | reverse complement strand
AAGCATAGCTGGACTTACTATTCCCCTGAATTTAAGAAAGCAGCGATTGATCATGTCCTGAATCAACATGAAACGATAAGACGAACGTCAGTTGATCTTGGATTGTCCAGTAATGGGATGTTAGTCAACTGGATCAGGAAATATATCGCTGAAGGTTATACTGTTATCGAGAGAAAGAAAGGCAGGAGGAAACCGCATGGCAGTGAAGAAGCCGGAGACAACCAACTGCATATGGACCGCAGATGTGGCAGAGTTTCATATCGCCGCAGTCAAACTGTATTTGTCACCGATTCTCGATTTATTTGATCATTCCATTGTCTCCTGCAATATCTCTGCAAGTCCCGATTTTTGTCAGACGACTGATATGCTCAGCAAGGCATTCGCAGCCAATAATCTTCTGGATGGACTGATCTTTCACAGTGATCAGGGGGAGGCAGTACCAGCAGATTCTGAAGGAACATTAGATCTTGCAGTCAATGTCTAGAAAAGCAACTGTATGGACAACTGAATCATGGAAAACTTCTTCGGCAAGATGAAGAATGAAATGTTCTATGGGCATGAATATGAATTCAAAAGCCTGAATGTGCTGAAGAAAGCCATGGAAGAATATATTGCCTATTACAACACGGAACGAATTCAAGTCAGATGAAAAGGCCTGACGCCTTGCGAGGCAAGGAGTCAAGCCTTAAAATCTAACTGACTTATTTTGTCCAACTAATTGGATTCACTCCAGTCTGACGGCTTTTTCTCTGGAATCGGGATATCTAAAGGTTCATCAAGATGCTCGCTGACATACTTGCCATTCCTGCGCCGCTGACGTACACATTCGGTGAGCAGGTATTCGATCTGACCATTGACAGAACGAAAGTCATCTTCTGCCCACGCAGCAATGGCATCGTAGAGCTGCTCGGAAAGCCGCAGCGGAATCTGCTTCTTTGTCATTAATACAGACTGCCGGTATTGACAATCGGCTGGGCGTCGTGATTGCCGCACAGGACAACAAGGAGGTTGGATACCATTGCGGCTTTCCTTTCATCATCCAGTTCTACAAGCTTGTTGTCATTCAGCTTCTGCAGGGCAAGTTCTACCATTCCGACGGCACCATCCACAATCATCTTGCGGGCATCAATGATGGCCGAAGCCTGCTGTCTTTGCAGCATAACCGAAGCAATCTCCGGGGCATAGGCAAGGTAAGTGATGCGTGCTTCCAGAATCTGCAGACCGGCAGTGTCGACCTTCTTCTGGATTTCGTTGCGGATGCGTTCCGCCACCACTTCGGCCGATCCTCTCAGACTGCCTTCATCCGGGATGCCATCACCGGTAGTATCCACATTCTCTGCCACATCATACGGATAAATACGCACAATATCACGCAGGGCAGCATCACATTGCAGGGACAGATATTCCTTGTAGTTATCGACATTGAAGACTGCTTTGGCCGTATCTTTCACCTGCCAGATCACTGCAATGGAAATCTCAACCGGTGTTCCCAGGCAGTCATTGATTTTCTGACGGCCATTGCTTAACGTCATTCTCTTCAGTGAAATCTTGCGGCTGCTTTCAGCCTCTGCTTTTTCCTGGGCAGTGCTTGTTTTCTCACTGACATCGCCGCTCTGGGCCAGATGTGTGCGGGAAGCAGGGTTCACCGATACACAGAAGGGATTGACAAAATAGAAACCGGGTTCACGGATGGTACCGATGTAATCTCCAAATAATGTCAATACCAATGCTTCCTGGGGCTTAAGCACACGAAGACCAGGCATCAGAATGAAACTGATGATCCAGGCAGAAACCGCAATGATGCCGAACAGGATACGATTCTGCTGAATGCCAGCCACAAGCAGAATGACGCCGATGGCCATTACAGCGATGATGGCAAGCAGAACAGGCATACCGAGTTTTTTGTTTGTGTAGATCTTTTCTTCCATAAGATCGTCTCTTTTTTTGATATCAAAAAGATATCATCATGAAATCCCTGTGTCAATAGAAAAAACCGGAGCACCACGGAGGTGTTCCGGTCAATCAGCCATACAGATGGAAAGACCTTGTGGAACATTTCAAAGCCAAGTGTTTCGTACAGTTGATTCACGACCAAAGTGACAGAGGCAGAGTTGTTATGGCCCCGCAAGAAGCCCGCCTGGAATGACCATTGAACCCATGTCAGAGTCAGAATGCAATTTTTGCCTTCGACGGTATCGCCTTCAAGTACTGCCTCATCTGGGTTCGCTGCCATGTATGCAAGGTAGTCATCATAGGTTCTTCCTTTGCGGCAGTTACGATCTACTTTCTTCTCTGCTGCTTTGTGTTTCCTGGGATTCATGCGGACAGCACGAGGCATATCGACAGGTCTTGCCTTGGTCAGTCCGTTGTTAACCAGACGATATGCCTGGCGCTTCTGAGAGCGTGAAGACAGCAGGCTCAGAAGCCAGGATGTGATGCAGAGACTGTCCTTTCTGAATTCTTGGGGTCAGTAACTCATTCAGCTCATTGAGTTCCTCAGCAGTGAGGTTAATGCCAGAGCGTGCAGAAGAGCGTACTTCTGCAGCAGCACTGTCAGCTTCAGAAGCTTTATACAGGTATTTGGTCAAAGGACATTTGGAATGGATCAGCTCAGAGCAATGATTGCATACATAGGGAGGCTTATCCGGTCTGTGACAAACCTCTTTCTGATAGTCATGGCAGGATGTATTACAGTTGTTTAAAGAGCAGTGAGAACAAATGCGATTCTTTTCCCTGCAGATTTTCTCCATGCCTGCGCAGAGGCTGCGCCGTTTGCAATCCTTGCGGTTTATACAGCTGTTATGATGAAACCTGGTCACATGGCAGTCTTCAATGCGATGCGCTTTGATCTCTCTGGATACAGTTGTCACAGAAACACCGATAAGACGGGCAATAGAGGAAAGAGAAGCACCTTCATTGAGGTTATTCTGGATTTGCAATCTTTGTGTGAAAGTAAGCCTTGTATATTTTTTGTTATCAGGCATAGTAAAAGTTCCTCCTGATTCTTTCAGTGCTATATCTGACCAACCATGATTATCCGAATTCGAACGAATTCAATGCAATAGAAGAGCAACTTTCTCTTTGCCTAATTCAACGCAATAGAACTGTTGCATTAAGTTTGGCAATTGAGAGCATAAAAAATTTCACAAAAAATTGATTGACATTTTACAAGCGCTTACATATAGTAAAAATGTAACCTGTAAACGTTTCCGTAATCGTTTCCATCCGGAGGGTAACGAAGAAATGCTTACAGACAACGTTCAGGAGGAAATATGAATAGTAAGAAGATATTCGCGATTGCATTATCCGCTGCCATGTTAGCTGGATGTTCTTCCGGCTCCAGTGCAGCAAAATCATCAAAGAGTTCTGCATCCGTTAGTAATGACAGAGTTTATATGCTGAACTTCAAACCGGAAACAAACGACGCCTGGCAGGCTCTTGCCAAGAAGTACAATGACCTCGGCGGTAATGTTAAAGTCGTAACAGCAGCTTCAGGCGAGTACAACACACAGTTGACATCTCAGATGGCTGATGATAAGACAGCTCCAACAATCTTCAATGTTGGCAACACTGCAGCAGCTCAGACATGGGATGACTACACATTGGATCTTGCTGGATCAGATCTTGAAAATCATCTGACAGACAAGAGCTATGAGCTGAAGTACAATGACAAGGTTGCCGGTATCGCTAATTGCTATGAGTCTTATGGCATCATCTATAACAAGACAATTCTCGATGCATATTGCGGACTTGATAATGCTGTTGTTTCATCACCTGATGATATCAAGGACTTCGATACATTGCAGAAAGTTTCTGATGATATTCAGTCTCGTATCGATGAGATCAATAAAGCTCTCTCTGGTACAGCATTTGATGGAACATTAACAGAAGCCTGGACATCAAGTGGATTGGATTCTGGCTCATCTTGGAGATTCTCCGGCCACTTAGCTGGTATTGAACTCTACTATGAATTCAAAGATGATAATGCTGATACTCTTGCTGGTGAGCCTGAAATCAAGGGCACATACTTGGACAACTTTAAGAATGTTTGGGATATGTACACTACTGATACAGCTGCTAACAAGGCTGACCTTGAAAACGGCACATACGATGCTGAAGGTGAGTTTGGTATGGGCGAAGCAGTCTTCTATCAGAATGGTGACTGGGAATTCGGCAATCTGACAAATGAAGAGAATGGCTACCTTGTTACAGCTGATGACCTTGGCTACATGCCAATCTACTTTGGTGTAGATGATAAGAATGAAGGTCTTGCAGTTGGTACTGAAAACTATTGGGCAATCAACTCTCATGCTTCTAAGAAAGAACAGGATGCTTCCCTTGCATTCCTCAACTGGGTTATCACAAGTGATGAAGGCAGAGATGCTGTCACCAATGCAATGGGATTAACAACACCATTTGACACATTCACAGGTGACTATGCTACAAAGAATGTTCTTGCAGCTAAGGTTGCTGATTATCAGAAGGCTGGCAAGACAAATGTTGACTGGAGCTTCAATGCTACACCTAACGTTGATACTTGGAGAGCTGACATTGTTGCACCTTTGACAGCTTACACAAAGGGCAAAGGCAGCTGGGATGACTTCAAGACTCATTTTGTAAATGATTGGGCATCTGAGTGGAAGCTGGCACACGCCGATGATTCTACCAGCAGCAACTGATTGATTCAGCTAAATAAAATCTGAAGAAATAAGTTGAATAGGGTGAGTGACAGAGATTCACTCACCCTTTATTGAAATTAAACACAGCAGTGAATGCACTGCATGAAAGGCAGTTAATAAAATGGAAAAAGCAATAAAAAAATACTGGCCTGTGTTTCTGATTCCTACTATGGCGGCCTTCTTCATTGGGTTTGTAGCTCCGTTTGCATATGGAATCTTTCTCTCCTTATGCAAATTTACTACTGTAACAAACTGGAGCTGGGTCGGCTTTCAGAACTATGCACAGATCTTTGTAGTTAACGGAGAATTAGATACAACGTTTATCCATTCTCTATGGTATACAGCCTTATTCACGTTGGTAACGGTGGTGATTATCAATGTTGTCTCATTTGTCATTGCTATGGTCCTGACAAAAGGAATTAAAGGAACGAATTTGTTCCGTACTAATTTCTTCTTGCCTAACCTGATTGGCGGAATTGTTCTGTCCTATGTTTGGTTAATGATCTTCAATGCTATTCTTTCCAAATACAACATGACGATTGTGGAAAGTGAATGGACAGCATTCTGGGGACTGGTTATAGTCGTCTGCTGGCAACAGATTGGCTACATGATGATTATCTATATAGCTGGGCTGCAGTCCATTCCGGAAGACGTGAATGAAGCAGCGGAAATTGATGGCGCAACAGGTTGGCAAAAGCTCACCAAAGTAACCATTCCGATGATGATGCCAACCATTACAATATGCACATTCCTGTCTTTGACAAACGGATTCAAACTGTTCGATCAAAACCTTGCTTTAACAAATGGTGCGCCAAACAGAATGTCACAACTGCTTGCTCTTAACATTTTTGAAACGATGTATGGAAGAACAGGATGGCAGGGTGTAGGACAGGCAAAAGCTGTCATATTCTTTATCCTCGTAGCAGTTATTTCACTCATACAGAATCGTTTGACGAGAAAAAAAGAGGTTGATCAATAATGGCAAAGAAAAAGGGAAAAGCTATCGCTGGAGAAAAAATTAAGCACAGCGGGTGGATAACATTTGTAATGGCTGTGATATCCATTCTCTGGATTTCACCATTGTTCATTGTTCTTTTAAACTCTTTTAAACGGAAAGCATATATCTTCCGCAATCCATTTGGAATCTCCAGTATTAAGCTGAGTGTAGGATTTGAAAAATGGTATAACGGTATTTCCAGAACATTTGTGGGCTTGCAGAACTATTTGAATGCCATTACAAAAACTAACTTCTGGACAACCTTTGGAACTTCACTGTTCATCACGGTGGCGTCTGTATTAGTGATCATTGTTTTCTGTTCAATGACCGCATGGTTCATTACACGTGTACACACCTGGTATACAAAGCTGATCTATATGCTTTGCTTGTTCTCCATGGTTGTGCCATTCCAGATGGTAATGTTTACCTTATCAAATATTGCTAAGAATCTTCATCTCTCTAATCCAATCGGCATTATAATTGTCTACCTTGGCTTTGGCGCAGGCCTTGCCGTATTCATGTTTACAGGATTTGTTAAATCCATACCGATTGAAATTGAAGAGGCAGCGATGATCGATGGCTGTAACCCACTTCAAACATACTTCAAGGTCGTTTTCCCGATCATGAAGCCAACAACAATTACGGTTGCGATTCTGGACGCAATGTGGATATGGAATGACTATCTGCTTCCATCTCTTGTATTGGATAAATCAAAGTATTCAACCTTACCAATTGCAGTGCAGAGTCTGAAAGAATCGTATGGACAGGTAGATTGGGGTGCTATGATGGCTATTCTGGTTCTATCAATTGTACCGATTGTCATTTTCTACGCTTTTGCTCAGAAATACATTATCAAAGGCGTTGCGGCTGGGGCAGTAAAAGGATAAGGTATTGCTTAACGACTGCATGAGAGCAGTTACAGGGGTAGATTATGACAACAATAAAAGACATTGCAAAGCTTTCAGGATATAGTATCGGCACTGTTTCCAGAGTGCTGAATAATCATCCGGATGTTTCGGAAGAAGCACGTATCCGCATTGAAAGTATCATTGAAGAACAGAACTTCGCCCCCAATTCGAATGCCAAGCATCTTAAACAACAGAAGAGTTCAGCTGTAACAATTATTGTTAAAGGTTATCAGAACCTCTTCTTTGAAGAGATGCTGGAGGAAGTGCAGGCAAATCTGCGAGAAGCGCAGGAAAATGCTGTTGTTACATATCTTGATGAAGACGACGATGAAGTGACTACGGCATTACAATTAACCCACACGAAAAAGCCAAAGGGATTCATTTTCTTAGGCGCAAATCTGGAATTATTCAGAGAAGAATTTAACGAGATTGATGTTCCTTGCGTCGTATTGACAAATACGGTAAAGGGACTCGGCTTTGACAACATTTCAAGCTTTACAACTGATGATGAATATGCTGGCTACACGGTAATCAATGAACTGATAAAAAAAGGACATAAGCGTATCGGTATTATCGGCGGAGATGACAGCCCCGAAGGTTCGCAAGTCAGTTACCGGCGTCTATGTGGATGCTACCGAGCATTCCGCGAACATGGTATCCCATTTGATCGTACCAAGCAGTATGTACCTTCCCGTTATGATTTTCAAGGGGGCTATGACGCAATGAAGCGTCTGCTTGAAAAAAGCAGTGATATTACTGCAGTATTTGGCTTATGCGATACCGTTGCGATCGGGGCAATGCGGGCGATAAGCGATCTCGGCATGAAGGTGCCGGATGATATTTCCATTGTCGGGTTTGATGGTATAAAGTTTGGAAAATTTACTAATCCCCGTCTAAATACTGTACGTCAGGATACTAAAATCCTGGCCAAGAAGGGGGTGTCCGATCTTTTACTTAGACTCAAGTACACCCATTCGGTGAACTATGAGGAAATCCCTTTTCATATCGTTGAAAGAGAAAGTGTAAAAGATCTGACCAAATAACAGGAAAGAAGGTCTATATGCACCGAAGTGCAGGTATATTGATGCCCATTACATCGCTTCCTTCACCCTATGGGGTAGGCACGATGGGTGCATCAGCCAGAGAATTCATAGAATTTCTGGAAAAAGCGGGGCAGTCCTATTGGCAGATATTGCCACTTGGACCAACCGGATATGGTGACAGTCCGTATCAGTCCTTCTCTTCTTTTGCTGGTAATCCATATCTCATCGATCTGGATGACTTAAACAAAGAAGGATATCTAAACAAAGAAGACTATGCGGATATCAATTGGGGAGAAAACCCATTAAGAACTGATTACGGACTTTTATATAAGAATCGTTTCAGAGTTCTTAGAAAAGCATGTGTTGCTCTTCATGATCATCTTCCTGATGATTACGAAAGCTTCAAAGAAGAAAATCCATGGCTGCGTGATTACGCATTGTTCATGGCATTAAAAACAAAATTTGGTGGTGTTTCTTGGCAAGATTGGCCTGATGAAGTAAGGCATCGCGATCAGAAAGTATTAAGTGATGCTGAAACACAACTTAAAGAAGAAATCCTCTTTTGGACAGATGTGCAGTATCTTTTCTTCCACCAATGGAAGAAACTCTATACATATGCCCATGCTCATGGCATCAGCATCATCGGGGATGTTCCAATTTATGTATCCCCTGACAGCGCAGACATATGGGCTAATCAGAAAGAGTTCCAATTGGATAAAAATGGGAAACCAACTGAAGTAGCGGGGTGTCCACCAGATGGATTTGCAGCTGATGGACAGCTCTGGGGAAACCCTCTCTATAATTGGGAATATATGGCAACTGACCACTATTCCTGGTGGACAAAGCGAATTGCCCATCAATTCAAACTTGTAGATGTCTTGCGGATTGATCACTTCCGGGGCTTTGAAAGCTATTATGCTATTCCGGCTGGAGAGAAGACAGCTCGTAATGGCAGATGGAGAAAAGGACCAGGCATTTCGTTCTTCAAGGAGATTGAAAAGCAGCTCGGCCATCTCAATATCATTGCAGAAGATCTAGGTTATCTCACACCTGAGGTTGTTCAGATGGTAAAAGACACTGGTTATCCAGGAATGAAGGTGCTTCAGTTTGCCTTTGACGTAAGAGATACGGGAAGTGGCTATCTACCACATACCTATTATCCAAACTGTGTTGTTTATGCAGGAACACATGACAATGACACAGTCAACGGCTGGATGAAGACAGCACCGAAAGAATGTACCGAAAGAGCTAAGGAGTATCTGAACCTGAGTGAAAAAGAAGGATACAACTGGGGCTTCTTGCGTGGTGCTTATGAAAGTGTTGCTAATCTTGCTGTGATGCAGTTTCAGGATATTCTCGGACTTGGCAGTGAAGGACGTATGAATATTCCTTCTACAACTGGAAATAACTGGACATGGCGTACTGGCAAAGGAACATTCGATCCAATACTTGCCCAAAAGCTCTACAGGTGGATGGATCTATATGGAAGACTTCCAGTAAAAAAAATAATTGCAGATAACTGCGGGAGGAGATAGAAGGTTTATGGCTACAGTATCATTGAGGCATATTGTTAAGGTCTATCCGAATACGGAGAAGACAAGTAGAAGAAAGCACAGAAAAGAAGAAAATGAAGAGAAGAAGCATAATCTAAAAGTTACTGAAGAAGGCGTGTTAGCAGTACAGGATTTCAATCTTGAAATTGCTGATCAAGAGTTTATCGTTCTTGTCGGTCCTTCTGGATGTGGAAAATCAACAACCTTGAGAATGGTTGCCGGTCTGGAAGATATTACTAGAGGCGAGCTGTATATAGATGGCAAGCTGATGAACGATGTCGCTCCAAAGGATAGAGATATTGCCATGGTTTTCCAGAGTTACGCACTGTATCCACATATGACTGTACGAGAAAACATGGAGTTTCCTCTGAAGCTGCGTAAAGTACCAAAAGATGAAATTAATCAGAAAGTCAACGCAGCTGCTGAAATTTTAGGTATAACTGATTACCTGGACAGAAAACCAAAGGCTCTTTCAGGTGGTCAGAGGCAGAGAGTTGCGATTGGGCGAGCGATTGTGCGTAATCCAAAAGTTCTTTTGATGGATGAACCACTGTCTAACCTTGACGCCAAGCTGCGGAATCTGATGCGTGCTGAGATTATTAAACTGCGTCAGAAGATCAAGACGACGTTTATCTATGTCACCCATGACCAGACTGAAGCTATGACACTCGGTGATCGAATTGTCGTAATGAAAGACGGTGTGATCCAGCAGATTGGTACACCGCAGGAAGTATATGATAATCCAGTGAATACATTCGTTGCCGGTTTCATTGGAGTTCCACAGATGAATTTCTATGATGGCCATTTGCTCAAGAGTGGTGAACAGTACACTGTAACGTTAGGTACGGCGGCTATTCCGTTACCAGAAGATAAATGTAAACGTCTGGCTGCTAACAATGTGGTGGACCAGGATATCACTGTTGGCGTCAGACCGGAACATATTTCTCTAGAAGGTGTACCAGCCAAGATGATTACTGGTAAAGTGGATGTCTCTGAATTGATGGGAGCTAACGTCCACCTGCATGTCAATGCATTGGGCAAAGATGGCGTCATTATTGTGCCTTCTTTGGATCTGAAGGGACATAAGTTTGATATAGGTTCAAATGTGCAGTTCACATTTGATGGTAAAGTGACGCATGTGTTTGATCCTAGGACAGGTAAGAACCTGGAATATCAAGGCGAAGCAAAATAGGAGTGTTTTCTTTAGGAGTGGAGCTGCGTGCATACAGTTCCGCTTCTTTTGGTTTATCATCAATGTATGAAAGCACCTGTTATGTATGGAAAATTTCATATGCTGTTTGTTCTATCCGCCTATTTTCTTTCTTGTTTTCTAGCGGGAAAACTTAAGCAAATTGATAAAGAAAGAAGAAATCATGTTTTATCCTTTATTTGCTGAATCTTGATAGCGGCAGAGATATACAAGCAATAGTATCTTACCTTTGTCATTCATAAAGGAACATATAACTGGTTCCATTTTCCTTTCCAACTTTGTTCTATTCCTATGTATCTCTGCGCATTTTTACCTCTAATGCATTCTCATAAGAAGGGAGCACTCTGTTTTCTTTCCTGCTTTGGTCTGTTTGCGGCTTCCCTCGCTTTTGCGTATCCACAAGATATGTTCAGCAGTGATTTATTTCTGCTGTTACACAGTTTTGTATATCATGGAGTCATGCTGTTTATTTCTTTATGGATCTTCGTGAGTGAAAAAAAGGAATGGAAAGACTTTAAGGAGGCTGTCAAAATCTTCTTGATTTCAGCTGTTATCGCCGAAATCATCAATATACTCAGCAGATTATTTAACCTGCATCATTGGTGCAACTACATTGATTTTCTATATATACAGGATCATAACAAATCATAATAAGAAGACTTAACTATAATGAACAAAGAGGTGAATTATGGAAAACTGGTTGAACAATGCATTATTTTATGAAATTTATCCGCAGTCATTTTGTGACTCAAACGCTGATGGTGTCGGAGATATCCCAGGTATTATCTCAAAACTAGATTATATTAAGGAGCTGGGCTGTAATGCCATTTGGCTGAACCCCTGTTTTGACTCCCCCTTTGTAGATGCAGGCTATGATGTGAGGGATTATTATAAAGTTGCTCCACGTTATGGTACAAATGAAGATCTGAAGCATCTTTTTACAGAAGCTCATGCTAGAAATATGCATGTCATTCTTGATTTGGTTCCTGGACATACCAGTGTAGAATGCAGATGGTTTAAGGAATCATCAAAACCACAAAAAAATGTATATACAGATCGATATGTCTGGACAGACACTGTTTGGAATGCTCCTCAGAATGTTGGTTCCATAACGGGATGGCTGCGAGGTGGATTTGATCGTGATGGTGCTGCTGCTACAAACTTTTTTAATGCACAGCCAGCTTTGAACTATGGTTTTTATAACAAAGATGCAGGCTGTGATTGGGAACAGGATATGAATGATGAAGGTCCAGTTTCCACCCGCAATGAATTGATTCACATTATGGAATTCTGGCTGTCCATGGGATGCGATGGTTTTAGAGTAGATATGGCAGGTTCCTTAGTTAAGAATGATCCGGAAGGAAAGGGAACTATAGCACTATGGAATATCATTTTTGCCAAAGTGAAAAAAGACTATCCTGAGGCTAAGTTTGTTTCAGAATGGGGAGAACCTGACAAAGCTTTATTAGCGGGATTTGACATGGATTTTCTGCTACATTTTGGTCCGAGCCATTATTCAGATCTTTTCAGAACAGATCATCCATACTTCCGTAAAGATGGAAATGGAAATCTGCATCAGTTCTTTGATCTTTATCTAAAGAATAGAGAAAAGACGAAAGGAAAGGGACTCATATGCATACCTTCTGGCAATCATGATATGGATAGAATGGCATATACATTACAACCTGATGAAATGAAATGCGCATTTGCATTTCTACTTTCTATGCCTGGGGTACCATTTATTTATTATGGAGATGAAATCGGTATGCGTAAGTTAGCAGGTCTTCATTCAAAGGAAGGCGGCTATTATCGTACTGATTCCCGGACGCCAATGCAATGGGACAATACGGCGAATGCAGGCTTCTCCTCTGCTTCACCAGTGCAGCTCTATCTGCCTGAAGATGAAGAAAAGAAGAATGTCATCAACGTTGAAACTGAAAAGAAAGATATGAATTCTCTGTATCATGAAGTAAAAGATCTGATTGAAGTCAGAAAGACAAACACCGCTTTAAATAATACGAGTGATTTTGAACTTGCTTCTTGTGATTATCCGTTAATGTATCGTCGTAAGAGCAGCGATGAGGAAATACTGGTCGTAATTAATCCGTCACTTGTTGAAAAGGAAATAACTCTTGAAGGCAATTATGAACCTGTATGGCAATACAATACAGAGGAAACTGTTAAAAATGGCCAATATCTTAGTAAGGGTACAAGCGCTGCTTTCTTGAAAAAGATTTAAACTATTTAAGCATGCTTATTTAAATGGATGGTTGCAGGTGCACAACTGTCCGTTTTTTGTGATGAAGTACAAGAAAAAAGCAGAGCTTATTACTCTGCTTCCCATGGTTGTAACTTTACTGGTTCCTTGGCAAGAACTGCTCTCTGTTCGGCATTGAGATATTTCTTCAGGATGACAACCTCATAGACATACTGTTTAAAGTAGGCTTCACTGGCTGTGAAATAGCCGCTTTTTCCGACATCCTTTCCCCAGGAATTTTCAATCTTCCAACGGTTTGGTTTTCCGTTTTCATCAAAATTAACACCTGTTAATAACATGGCATGATTAGCAGAACTAGCTTTATAAGCCAGACGATCTTCTCTGCTCATAGCGAAAGAGACATTTCCAAGCAGCCCTTCATAATCTACACTTGCCGGGTCCCAGATGCCTTCTTTTCGTGCCCCATAAGCATCCGCATCGCAGGCAAACCATACTGGTTCATTATCTCTTAGCTGCTTGATGCTGAGACTTTCAAGATCTTCTTGCGACAGCTCCAGAATATGCATATCTTTACCGCTCATATTGCAGGTGGAATGAAAGGTATAGGTTTGATGCAGGTGAACGAAATCAGATGGCGTGCAGTCGATTGCAGCGTAGTCGCTCAAAGAGATGCCGATATAAGTATCATAGAATTCTTTAGGCGTGATGTTGCGGATGACATGGTATTCGTTCTTCTCATCACGATAAGCGAAATCAAATGTTTTTACCGGCTGACCAAAAGCGATGCATTCTGCCTTGTATACTTCTGCCAGCATCTCATTCTTTCTTGGCTCAGGATCTTTGCCATCTTTCACCAACTGACGCAGCTCAGAGGCATCCTTTTTCAGAAGAATATTTAATAATGTCATAAAGGTTTCGGTATGTTCGGACTGATATGTTTCCGGATTGGCATCCTTTGGACAGACACCATATTTTTCAATCAGATCAACAGCTTGATTCCAATAGCCGCCATCGCCAATGCCCCAATTCAACAAGTAGTCCATCATCATGTCGTCTTTGAGCGGGTGATCGGCATTTTCAATGACCATCTCCAAAAAATTGTTGGCTTTTTCGAGTTTATCGTAGAAGGTAAGATAGTTCTGAGATAATTCAAAATCCTTGAGGTTAAACTTATCAGCAGCTTTTTCGCGCAGAATATTCATTGCCGCAAACATCCAGCATCTTCCGGACTTCTGCTGCGCTGTGATTCCTCTTGTTTTTACTTCAACTTCAAATGCTCCGTTAAGCTTTGCTGCATTAGTTGGTACAAAAGCAAGCTCCTTAAGGTCAGTCTTAGCCATTGCGGCATTGAGTGTGTGGGCATTCTGATCTGCATCATATACGGAACGATATGCATTCAGTTGTTCAAAATTCAATTCTTTCATAAAGCCTCCTTTTACATATGAATGATGCCTAATGCATTGAGGACAGAAGACACCAAAATAATAACTACAAAAGTGACACTTAAATACTTTAGTACAAATTCATAGATTTTTCTCAGGTAAAACTTTAAAGAACCATTTCCTGTAATTTCTTTTTCAATATTTTGTATCTTGACGACTATTAAAATAAGCACGCAAGTGCATACAGCCGCAATTGGCATCATCACCGAATTGGTTAAGAAGTCAAAGAAATCCAGAAAATCCATGCCGAATGGTCTGAGAAAGCGCCAAACGCCAAAGCCAAGACAGCTTAATAAGCCTAAAGCTGCCTGAATAACTGCCATTAAGATAACGGCTTTTTTCTATCCAAATGCAGCTCATCTTCAAAGGTAGAAACGGCTGATTCTGTTAAGGCAATGGAAGAGGTGCCGCAAAAAGAACAAGTACGAAAAACAAAAGACCAATGAACTGTCCGCCTGCCATAGATTGGAATACTTAGTGATAAACATCAGAGATGGACCAGACTGCAGTACAGCTTGTGTATCCCCATGTGAGAAGGAAAAGACCCCTGGAATCACCATAAGGCCAGCGAGCACTGCTACAAGAGTATCGGCCAGTTCTACCTGCAGGGAGCTTGTTTCCATACTGGTATCTTTTCGCATATATAATCCAAACGTAATAAGAATTCCCATGGCGATTGATAAAGAATAAAACATCTGTCCCAAGCGGCGACACCCGCCAAAGCACCAGGCCGGCTCATACAATAGATTGCAATGATAATTGCCAGAATCACAAGAACATGCATCATGACACTTGATACCTTCTCAATTCCATTCTGTCCGCCCCGATAAATTACAACTAAAGTAAGCAGAGAATAGAGGACAAACCAGAAAACAACACTGCCGCTGTCAGAAATAAAAGAGGAAAAGTATCCATTCTGAGCCAGTACATTTCCTTGACCAATGAGATACATAAATAAATATTTAAACATCCATCCGCCAATGACACTGTAGTAAGGAACAATCAATACCGGAATAATGGCATTGATCCATCCACCAAAGCGATATCCAAAACTGTAGCCAAAATGGCCAATGCACCAACTGGACTTTTTCTAGTCATCCTGCCTAACGCAGTTTCTGACATGATCATGGTATAGCCAAAGGTAATTGTAAACGGTAAATAACCCGTACGTATGAAAGCTCCCAAAAACCGGGCATCTTTAGGATACTGATATCCAGTGAAAGCTGCAGGTTTGGGAGTATGTACCTATCAAAGAGTGATATGAAGTTTCAGCTTTGGCTCAAGCGCTTTAAAGATCAGGAAGAGTCTGGACTTACTGTCAAAGAGTATTGTAATCAGAACAATCTGAGTCTAAAGGTATATTATTACTGGCACCGCAAAGCAGTTAATTATGCTTTATTCAGAAAGATGAAGTTCAGGCTGAATCGTTATCAAAGCCTGTTATGAACACTGTCAGCTGTACTAATCGTAAACCTGCCGCACAAATTCATATCGGGGAAGCGGTTATTGATATCAATGACGGCATCTCTGATGAACTGCTGATTCGAATCATGAAGGCGGCCAGTTATGTTTAAGGATCAGATGGCAAAAGAAGCCACATTGCAGATGGATCATCTGCTTTCCGATATCAAACAGAAAGAAGCACGGATGCAGAAGATCAGAGAACTGCGGACGCATATCATCAACTACAGCAAGACACGGGATACCTATGCGGCATACCGGAAGGCGGGATACAGCCGGAAAATCTTTGAAGCGCACCGGCAGGAGATCACACTGCACAAGGCGGCGAAGGAGGCATTTGATCAGCTGGAGTTAAAGAAGATTCCAAGAATTGTGGAGCTGAATGAAGAGTTCACCCTTCTTGCCAAGGAGAAGAATGCAGAGTATGCGCAGTACCGCACCGAGTGGGAACGGATGCGGAATCTTGCCAACGCAAAAAGGAATGCTGAGATGATCCTCAAAAGGCAGGGAGAGAACGCTGAAAGCAAAGACAGGACACAAACTAAGTGATCCGAAACGTGTTAAAGAAGAATAGAAGCTGAGAAGCGGGCGCCATAGATCTGGAATATATTGAAATTACATTGACATATATCAATATGCAGCTGTATGCTTTCACATAGATATATGTCAATGTATGAAAGGAGAGTTTCTATGGATGCTGACACTGTTTCTTCCATCTGCAAGGCTCTCGGAGATCCGAACCGACTGAAGATCGTGCAGATGCTTTCCGGATGTGAGAAGTGTGCCTGCACAATTCTTGAGGAATTTAATATTACGCAGCCAACTCTTTCCCATCACATGAAGATTCTCTGCGACAGTGGATTGGTGAATGTCCGGAAAGATGGCAAATGGAGTTACTATTCTTTGAATTGTGAAACTTTGCGGGATTTCCAGCGTTTTATTGGCACACTGGAGTGTAAGAGAATAACCGGCTGCACCGATGGAAAGTGTGACTGCAAATGATATGGAGTTTTATTCAGAATCAGATTCTGGGAATGAATTCAGAAACTGTTGAGAAAAATCGGCACTGTCTGATGTGCCGGAAAGGATGACGTCAATGGAAACAAAACGACAGGCTGGGATCAGCTTTTTTCAAAAATATCTGACCGTATGGGTTCTGCTCTGCATGGGTGCCGGTATTCTGATCGGCCATTTCATACCGGCCGTGCCGGAGATGCTGGGGCGGATGGAAATTTCTGGGATCTCCATACCGATTGCGATTCTCATTTGGATTATGATCTATCCGATGATGATAAAGGTGGATTTCCAGAGTGTGAAGGAGGTCGGGAAGAATCCGAAAGGTCTCTTCGTCACATGGGTTGTCAACTGGCTGATCAAGCCGTTTACGATGTACGGATTTGCTTCGCTGTTTCTCTTTGTGATATTTAAGAATTTCATCACACCAGATCTGGCGACCCAGTATCTGGCTGGCGCTGTACTGCTTGGAGCGGCTCCCTGCACGGCGATGGTATTTGTCTGGAGTACGCTGGTGAACGGCAATCCAGCCTATACGGTGGTGCAGGTGGCAACCAATGACCTGATCATTCTGGTTGCCTTCGTGCCAATTGTGAAGTTCCTGCTGGGTGTTTCCAACGTATCTGTGCCGTATAGCACGCTATTCGTCAGCATCTTCCTTTTTGTGGTGATTCCTCTGGCAGGAAGCGTGATCACTCGTATTGCGGTGACCAAAAAGAGAGGAAAAGACTATCTGGAAAATGTGTTTGTCCACAAGTTTGACAATGCTACAACGATCGGACTTCTGCTGACTCTGGTGATCATCTTCAGCTCACAGGCAGAGGTGATCCTTGGCAATCCGCTTCATATTGTGCTGATTGCGGTTCCTCTCATAATCCAGACATTTGTGATTTTCTTTATAGCTTATGGCGCGAGTAAGCTGGTACGGCTGCCATTTGAAATCGCGGCGCCTGCCGGTATGATTGGTGCATCAAACTTCTTTGAACTTGCTGTTGCTGTCGCCATTGCTTTGTTTGGAACAACAAGTCCTGCAGCGCTTGCTACAACGGTAGGCGTATTGACAGAGGTTCCGGTCATGCTCACGCTGGTGAAGATTGCCAACAGGACGAAAGGATGGTTTGCGGATGGCAGATAAAATCGTAGCTTTTATCTGCACCCATAATGCCTGCCGCAGCCAGATCGCAGAAGCACTGGCCAGACATGCCGGATACAAAGGATATACATTTTACTCAGCCGGCTCTGCTCCGCAGAGCCAGATTGATCCGAATGCCGTCCGTATCATGAAAGAAGCGTTCGGCATAGACATGTCGGCGCAGTATTCGAAGACGATCCGTGACATTCCAGCTCCGGATATTGCCATTTCCATGGGCTGCGGCGTAACCTGCCCTTATATCGGCAGGACGTTTGATGATGACTGGGGACTTGAAGATCCGACCGGGAAGGAAGATGAAGCATATCTTAAAGTGATAGGGCAGATACAGGAACATATAAAACGAAATTTTGAGGTTTAATGCCGTCCTCCCGATTATAGTCTTGATTCCGGAGAGGACAAAATTGAATATGCACAATATCATCTGCTTCATGTAGTCTTCCTAGGAGCGAACAATTATGTATCTGATTATCATCAGACTGACGAAGTAAGACAACTATTCAAAATGTAAAATGGCTCTGCCGTTCGAAAGGCAGAGCAAATACAATATGTACTGCGGAAGTGGCGTTCTCTGATCATCTTGTATGAGTAAGGACGCCGCTTTTTATAGTGTTCCGTAGGAATGCACAGCTATCTCCGCATGAGATGTTCAAGGGGATTGGGGGGCTACCTCAACGAGCGAAAATTGACTTTTTATTACAAAGACACTGCTTGCACAGTAACTGAGAATCCCTAAAAACTATTGAAACATTAAATCGGGAGAGGTCAATTGGAAAATTAAATTCCAGTTGCCCAATACGCTTGACTGGAACTTACCATTGCAAAGATATAGGGTGGAAGTAACTTTTCCAAATATCCGCAGGTACCAGTCATAATCATTGTTACTTGCTGTTAGGAGCAGCACTTGGTGTTTCTCTTTTTTCTTGTTTTATAATCTTAACCTGCAGCTTAGGAACAGATGGCGTATCAAAGCCTGCAATTTAGAAAGTCAGGAGTTGCTCGCTGATGCTTGCATTCATCCGAGATCATAACACCGCCAGAAACGTTACAGAGGGCGGTACAGCATAATGGGTTGCATAATATTAACTGAACAGGAGTGATATATAGACACGAGAAAAGGAGGATAATGCCATGATAGAATACACAAACAAAATCACAGCACTATACTCCCGCCTTTCAGTTGGTGATGAAGATAGAGACGGTGGCGAGAGTAATAGTATTGTCAATCAAAAAGCATTTTTAGAAAGGTATGCAAGAGATAAAAAGCTGATAAACATTCGCCACTATATCGACGATGACGAAAGCGGTAGGTTCTTTGACCGCTGTGCCTATACACAGATGATAAACGATGTAGAACAAGGCAAAATAGGAATTGTCATCATGAAAGATATGACAAGATGGGGAAGAGATTATCTCCAAGTAGGAAATGCGATGGAGATATTTAGAAGAAACAATGTACGCTTTATCGCCATCAATAACGGTATAGACAGTATTGACCAAAACACATTGGAATTTGCCCCATTTATCAACATCATGTCAGAGTGGTATGCAAGAGACATCAGCAAGAAAGTAAAAACAGGAATAAAGACCAAAGGAGCAAACGGAAAGCCTGTCGCAACAGAAGCCCCATACGGCTATATAAAAGACCCTGAGAACAAAGATTATTGGATAGTCGATAGAGAAGCTGCCGAAGTTGTAAAACTCATTTTTAGGCTATTTATGGAGGGTAAAAACAGAAATCAGATAGCCATTTATCTGAAGGAAAAAGAAATACTAACCCCAACCTTTTACATGAAACGACAAGATAGAGGAACAGCCAAAAGCAAACCCCTAAACGAAGAAAACAGATATAACTGGAACAAAGCAACCATAACACGCATACTGAAAAGGCAAGAGTATTGTGGCGATGTAGTCAATTTCAAGACTGAAAAGCATTACAGAGATAAGAGAAACCATTATGTAGATAAAAGCAAATGGCAAATAACAGAAAATGTCCATGAGCCGATAATAGATAGAACTACCTTTGAAAATGTAGAGCGTATGCTAAAAAACACACCTGTCAAAAGACCAAACGGAGACGGAGAAATTCACGCACTATCAGGCTTGATGTACTGTAAAGATTGTGGAACGAAAATGCACATTCGCACCATACACAAAAACAAAAAAGTACAGCATGTAACCTATTGCAGTGAATATGCCAAAGGCAAAGCCAAACACCCCAAATGCCATTCTCCACATCGCATTGACGTAGACGATGTTATGGAAAATATCGCAGAAGTCTTACGAAAGATAGCACAGTATTCTTAAAAAAATAAAGTAGAGTTTGAAAAACTTGTGAAAGATAGTCTGTATAAAGAGCAAATCGAAGAAGTCAAGAAGAACCAAAAGCGTATGCCACAAATCACAGACCGAATGCAACAGATAGAAAGAGTGATGAATAAGCTCTATGAAGATAATGCACTTGGAAATATGGATACAGAACGCTATGAGCAGTTATCAAGAAAGTATGCAGAAGAATACTACACCTTAAAAGCAGAAAAAGAAGAAATCAAAGAACGTTTATCCGAATGCGAAAATGCAAATCAAAGGGCAAAGAAATTTATCAGACTGGCAGAAAGCTATTCAAACTTTGAAGAACTTACCCCAACTATTATCAATGAGTTTATCAGTAAAATTGTTGTGCATGAAAGAGATGTCAAAAGAGCAAAATATGCGGTTCAGCGAATAGAAGTGTATTTCAACTATATCGGAAAATTTGAAAATGAACTTACAAAACAGATAGAGCCGACAGAACAGGAAATGATAGAAATGAGGGAAGAAATAGAAGAAGCAAAGAAAGAAAAAGCCAGAGCATATCGTAGGGCATATTACAAAGAATACCGAGCCAAAAACCTTGAAAAGTGCCGAGAGTATGAAAAATTAAAAGCAAGAGAATATAGAGCTAAAAAGAAACTACAAGCAACAACCTAAAACTAAATATCAACCAATAGCAAAAGAGGTTTCCTAATCACAGGAAATCTTTTTTTGTGCAAGTCGAGAGGAGGAACTAAATGGCAGAAAATGAGAAAACAGATATTAAAGAAATACAGACAGAACAACATCAAAAGCCTGATGGTATTTTTACAAAAAAGATAAATGGAAAGACCTTTATAACAGAGATATATTTTGATAAAAATAGTAAAGAAACATTTCAAGATAAAATGTTCAAAGT
>DXZE01000036.1 GCA_019415435.1 Erysipelotrichaceae bacterium | reverse complement strand
ACGCAATTCATCTCCCATACAAGTAAGGGAGAATTCTTGCACGATTTTCTTAAAAAGTCAGTGCAAGCTGGCTTTTTCTTATGGATTGCACCTTTGACATGGTTTGTATCCTGCCTGAACAGCTTCCTCTCTGGTAGAGAAATAAACCTTATTCTTATCCTTCATTTTGGATACACTTTCACACCAGTCATAATGGAATATATGAGAATTCAGATTACCTGTATATACAACAGCTGAAGCAGTAGATTCTGGTAAAGCTGTTGTTTCAGTGGTGGCAGATATAGAAGAAACCTGTCTGCTTTCTCCTGTCGCATAATCAATCCCGATACCAGGCTGTACGTTATAGCAATACACACAGAATTCTATGCCTTTGCCATCATCTTCTACAGACTCCCCTTCCATTAATACTCCAAAGGCAACTGAATTATCTCCTTCAAATACAGGTGTTACCCGGTATAAAACATGATTTCCTGTTTCTTTAATATAATCTGCTGTCATATTTTCAAATGGCAGCATTCCTTCTGTATTCATATATCTTGTGCCGGTAATCAGGTTCTTTTCATTAGCATTCTCGCCTGTTAACTGATAACCAATTAAATGACACCGGTTATAAAGATATTCCCCATCAATTCCTTCATACTTGACAGTATGCCATCCAGAAGGTTTTATCATGCCAATACTGCTTCTTTCGTCTGTTGGCATCAGATCCTTTCCGATATTGGCAATAGCACTACCGCATCTTCCAAGATCATCTAAATCACTGTAGGATTCATAAGAAGTAGAAGTGAAATCTGATTCTTTAAAGTATGGTACATTATCATTTACTTCTACCCATGGATTACCATCATAGGCAGGGATACTGTTTATATCAAACTGCTGTACTTCTGATACAGAAGTCTTCTCTACAGATCCATGATTTACATTTGTATTTTCTTTCTTAGTGCATCCCGCAAATACAAGGACCACAGTCAGAATGATTAACAGAAAAGATTTGAATTTACGCATATTCATAACGCTTTCTGCCATATTTCAAGACGTATGTCAGGATGAGAATGACCTTTGAAGTCTTTTGTATATTGTAAAGTCATGGAATGCTCAGAAGGAATATAATCCAGTTTAAAATCAGAAGGATAATGACGATTCCAGAAGAAAAGGTACATAGTATCGATCTTATCTGCATAAGGTAATAATGCCCTGTCTTCCACAAAACAGATATCACCGTTATCTGCTTCTTCCAGAAAGTCATCAGAAACGCTTACATAATCAGGAAGATCAGGAAACAAAGAAGCACTGTAAGATGACATGCGTAATATAGTATGCTGGCAGATATCCAGTATTTTCTGATTCAGCACACGATCACGCGATAAGCGGCGATGATGAAACATCATGCCATATGCATCATCTACAGTTACAATTACATTCATATCTTTACTCCTGTATAGCTGAATTATATCATAAGAAAATTAGAAATATTTAGCACTCCTATTGACAAAGTGCTAAATTGGATTATATACATAGGTGTAAGGTGATTAGAGACAGTCACCTGATGATGAATAGTTCTATAAGTAACAGTATTGGAGGTGTTCGTTATGATGTTTGTACCAGGTGTATTTAATGATCGTGATTATGATTTATTCGATGATGTATTTGATGATAACTTCTGGCCATTCAGAAACAATGGCAATCTCATGAGAACCAATGTTGAAGAAAAGGATGGCAAGTATGTATTAACTACAGAGCTTCCTGGATTTAACAAGGAAGATATCAGGATGAGCTTAAAGGATGGCACATTGAGAATTGAAGCAGCTCATAAAGAAAACAATGATGAGAAGGACAAGAAAGGCAATGTGATCAGACAGGAGCGTTATGCAGGAAGTGTAAGCAGACAGTTCTATGTAGGAGATAACGTCAGGGAGTCTGATATCCACGCATCCTACAAGGATGGCTTGTTAACAGTGGAAGTACCTGAAGTTAAGGAAATTGAGACAAAGCCTGAAGAGAAGTATATCTCTATTGAGTAATAAACCTTAGTAGTCAAATTCCATTAGGAAACTGACTAAGATAAAACTACATTCAACAACATTTAGTTTGGATATGCTGCGGAAGTGATGATACTTCCGCTTTTTTTATTTCAGAACGGATGATCAATAAATATCATGTGTCATTTGCTATAATTGAGCTATGTTAAAACGTTTATTAAGAATCATACTGATTCTGCCTGTTATGTTATATACCTTTGGCATACAGGAAATACATGCATATAATGACATCACTGCCAATATCTCTTCTGACTATGCAATTGTGATGGATCAGCAAACCGGTCAGGTACTTAGTGAGAAAAATGCGGATGAAAAAATGTATCCTGCTTCTTTAACAAAGATGATGACAGCGATAATCGCAATG
Organism: Erysipelotrichaceae bacterium; assembly: GCA_019415435.1. GTDB lineage: Bacteria > Bacillota_I > Bacilli_A > Erysipelotrichales > Erysipelotrichaceae > Bulleidia. The sequence goes on along the minus strand of DXZE01000036.1, from coordinate 19,333 downwards.
AAAAATCTGACTGATTACGCAAAGACTATTACGATGACTGCTCCTATGTTTGCAGGACTGTATGAACAGAATGCATCTCTGGCTGGTTTTCAGGTTGGAGATGAACCAACCGTAGAAGATATATTCTATGGCATTGCCTTACCTAGTGGCGCCGATGCATGCAATGCAGCTGCCATAACTATTTCCGGAAGTGTCTCTTCCTTTGTGGAACTGATGAATCAGAAAGCACAGGAAATAGGCATGTCAAATACACATTTTGTCAATACAACTGGTCTTCATGATGATAATCATTACTCTACTGCCAGAGATATGGCTTTGTTACTGCAGTATTGTCTTAAAAACGAAGAGTTCGTTAAAGTATTTTCCAGCCGCACCTATACTACTTCTCCTCTGGTTTCTGCCCCAAATGGCATTTCTCTGCAGTCAACGACATGGCCTAAGGCAATGCGCTATGGCATTTCCTTACCAGGTATGGCTGGCGTTAAGACAGGATTTACATATCCTGCCGGCAGATGCATGGCTTATTGGGCAGATATTAATGATATGCATCTGGTAATTGTTACAGCACATGCACCAGAGAATGAAGAAGGTACGATGGCACTCATTGATGCCAATGCTCTTCTGAATATATTGCAATCACATAATAAACAGAATCTTATGAAAAAAGGAGATACCATACAGAAAGTAACTGTAAAGTATCCCTTTCATAGTGAAACTGTTTCTATAAAAGCTCCTGAGACAGTAAACATGGATGTTTCAGATAGTGCAGATATCAAGGTAACTACAAATATTCCTTCTGACATCACTATGTCAAAGTCATCTGAATCTTATCAGGCAGATATCACGATAACTGCAGATGATGAATCTGTTTATACAGGCAAAACCACGTTAAAGCTGGATGGTGCCAATTTCTTTGAAAAGATCGTATTAGGAATCAGAAACCTCTTTTAATACACCATGGTCCAGTTTCAGAATACGGTCGCATCCATTCAGACTGGACATACGGTGTGTAATCATAATAATTGTTTTATCCGCATACTGATGATGCAGTGTATCTAATAATTCTTCTTCATGCAATACATCTAATGCACTGGTTGGTTCATCCATAATGACAACATCAGGATTTTTTAATAATACTCTTGCAATACCAATACGCTGTCTTTCACCACCCGATAATCTTGCGGACATCTGTCCCATCTCGGTTTCATACTGATCTGGTAATGTTTCTATAAAGTCTGCGATACCAGCTCTTCTGGCTGCTTCTTTAATTTCATCTTCTGTCGCATTCACTTTTCCCATACCGATATTCTGGGCAATGGTTGTGTCAAAGAGATACGTATCCTGTTCCAGTAATCCCATATGCTTATGCAGATCATGAAGAGACAGATCTTTTTCGTTAATATGATTGATTGAAATCATACCTGTATCAGGATCATAGAAACGTAACAGCAATCGTAGTATTGTTGATTTACCAGATCCGGAATCTCCGATAATTCCTATCTTTTCTCCCTTATGAATCATTAAATTCATATTCTTTAATATTTCAGTATCTGTACCGGGATAGGCAAAAGATACATTTTCAAACTGGATGGTTTCAATCGCACCTAAAGACTCTGGATGATCTGTTTCTTCTACTGCTGGTTTTGTATCTTCTATTCTGAAGATACGTTCTGCTGAAGCGTATGCCTGTAAGAGATTTGTTACTACAAAGGTTAATGAAAATGTAGAAGAGAACGATGCGGCTGCGGTGAAGGACACAACCACTGTTCCGGCCGGATCAAAACTGCCTCCCTGCATCAGCCATCCAGCCACCGCTATAATCAGAATTCTTGCAAGATACACAAAGAAATTCGGGAAAGAAGAGACTGCCTGCTGGTGCAAAGTAAGACCATGCGCTGCATGGTTGACTTTATTGTTTTCTTCCTGCATCATCGCAACTCTTTTATCTACATGACTGAAGATCTGAATATCACGGATTCCATAGACACTTTCCAGAATCACTGACTTCAGGCTTCCTAAAGAAGTACGATAGTTCATACCGGTTGTTCTTCCTGCTTTTAATGCCAGTAAAGGAATAATCACAGATACAAGAATATATACTGGTAATAATACCCAGATAAAGACAGTACTGTAGTGTGCCGCTATAATCAGTTCTACAACCGGGAGAAGTATAACCGTAAACATCGGACCGATCGTATGCGCAAAGAAATGTTCCAGTGTTTCTACATCCCCTATCGCAATATTCATGACATCGCCTGTTTCATGATCTATCATCCAGGCAGGAGAAATACGATCAATCTGATCAAATAAATCCGTACGCATAGACGCAAGTATCCGATAAGCTCCGACATGGGAATACCTGCCTTCAAGATACCTGCATACCGCAATCAAGGTACCGCATAGTATACTCATACCTGCATAAAACAAAGATGAGCCATGCACTGCATGAATTGCAGAAAGAAGCCATAAAGCACCAAATCCCATAATCCCCATACGGGATAAATTGCCAATAATACTGGCAAGTGTGGATATACATAGTTCCCTGCGGATTGGTTTGGCAAGATGATACAGTCTGACCGTCATTTCACCGATACTATAGGAGAACTTTTTCATACAGCTTCTCCTTTCTCAAGGGCACTCTGTTCACTTACAAGCTGATGATAGAGACCATTCTGTTTCATCAGATCATCATGTCTTCCCTGTTCCATGATTCTTCCATTCTGTAATACATATATACAATCCGCATTATGAATTGTAGATAAGCGGTGAGAGATAATAATTAATGTTCTTGTCTTTGCAAGAGCATCAATACATTTCCATATTTCTTCTTCACTCTCAGGGTCTACCGCAGAGGTTGCCTCATCAAAAATGATATATTCACTTTCACTTAGTAACGCTCTTGCAATACCGATCTTCTGTTTCTGACCACCCGATAGTTTACTGCCGCTGTTACCTAGATCCATATCCAGACCATCCGGATCCTTTTCTACAAAATCTTTCAGATTCACTTTTTCCAATGCTTCCCATAACTTTGTATCATCCGCATGTTCATCCGCAATTAACAGATTCTCACGCAATGTACCTGAAAAGATATTCACAGACTGCGGTACCATTATGATCTTCTTTCGTAATGTTTTTATGTCCAGTGATTTATAATCCCTTCCTTCCATGTAAATATGGCCAGTGTCCGGATCCATAAACCGCATCATTAAAGAAGCTACTGTAGATTTGCCACAGCCAGATAATCCTGCCAGGGCGATCGTCTTTCCTTTTGGAACATACAGAGATACATCCTGAATAGCTTTCGTTCTTCCTTCATATCCAAAAGAAATATGATCCATATGAATTCCTTCATAGTGCTCTGGATCTTCTTCAAGTGATGGGTCTACTGTTCTTTCCGTATCCATATCCAGAATTTCTTCTACTTTGCCTGCCGCAGAGACTGCAGTTAATGCTTCATGGGTAGCGGTCATCAACTGTCTGATTGCATTAAAGTATGCATAAGATAACATGAATATAGCCAAAGCCTGTGAGATATCCATGGTTCCTTTTACTAACATCGATACAGATATGGCAAGACATACAATAATCGTTCCATAGATGACTGCTTCCGTAACTAAAAAAGAAGTAAAGTTAACCTTCATAAAGGCATTGATATTCTGATTCATTACTTCCGCCTTATCCTTTAATTCCATATGTGCATCTTTATCTTTATCAAACAGTTTCAAGGTTGTTAATCCTCTTACAGAGTCTAGAAAAGTACCGCTCATATCATCTACACTGTGCCAGTATTTCTTACGAAGATGTTCTATCTTTGAGCGGAAAACATTATGCATAGGCAATAATGTAAGAGAAACAATCAAAAGAATACACGCAATTAAAACAGATGTATTCTTAATCTGAAAGAATAAATATACTGGTGCCAGTATAGAGAATAACAAAGCAGGAAGGTATTGACTGTAGTAAACCTGCATATTCTCTACTGCATCTACAGATGCGGTAACTGCCGAAACAGGACCGATCTTTTCTATTCCTCCCGCATCTAATTCCATGGTTTTATGAAAGATCGTATTCCGTAAGGAAGTACGTGCTTTCACGGTACACCTGTATTCCAGTTCTCCCTGTAAGAGTTGGGAAACAAGGGTTAATAAAGCTGCAAGAGAGGCATGCAGGATAACCGTTTTAATATCATCTATAGAAAAAGAAGGATGGAACATGTTTCCTAGAAATGAAGATAAGGTGACACTGAAGGATGTAATACCGATCATTGTCAGAAAGCGGACTGCTGTAATCAACAGGATCCATCCCCATAATCCCTTTGATAGTCTTAATAATGTTTTATCTAATAAAAGCATAGAAAATCACTCCATTGGTATCTTACCAAAACAGTCATATTCCACCAACTATTGTGCTCATTTCTTCATAACCTTTAACAGTTTCATACGTAAAGATACAGGAATGATTCTCATGAGTTTATTACCGATACCAGGTATGATAACAGCCTGATTCTGATGTCTTATCGTATATTTGACAACCTGCTCAGCTGACATATGATACATACTCATATGACCTCCGCTTTTATCATAGAAAGCAGTATCTACTGGTCCTGGACATAAAGCAGAGACATGAATGCCATAGTCTTTCACTTCTTCTCTGATTGCCCTGGTATAGTTTAAAACAAAGCTTTTTGATGCATAATACCCGGCTATATAAGGTCCAGACTGAAAAGCACCGGTAGAACATAGATTGATGATTCTTCCTTTTCTTTTGTTAATCATGTCTTTGATGTACAGTCTGGTTAAATCCATAACAGCCATACAGTTAACCATGATCATATCTTCTTCTTTATCTAAAGGGATATCCCAGCTTTTCCCCTGAAAGCCAAAACCTGCATTATTAATCAATACATCAATATCTCTTACCTGCCTGTAAACATTTAAAGCCGAACCTCTTACAGATAAATCAGAGACAATATATGAAACAGAACATTCATACTCCTGCTTTAATTGATTAGCAGCTTTCTTTAATAATTCTTCTCTTCTTGCCACAAGTATTACTTCTGCATGTTTAGAGGCATAGTATCGGGCAAAAGCATACCCTATTCCTTCTGATCCACCTGTAATCAATACTCTCATATGCATAACCTCAAAAACAGGCATCTCTTACAATGCCTGTTACTCTGTTACTTTCTGTATCTGATCTGTAATATGATCTGTAATATGATCTGCGGCTGTCTTCCCTGAAACAAATGCCCAGGCTGTACCAAGACCCTCTATACTCTTATTACCAGTCACATTTCCAACAGCACTGCCTATAACATATACATTATCCAGACTGTGATCTGTATTGTACAAAACATGCAGTTCTTCATCTGTCTCTATGCCGCCGCTGTTACCATAAACATAGGTACATAAAGGCACAATCCATATATCCTTATCAGGATTGATAGAAACAGATGTCATCCTGCGTCCATAGACATCAACGTTTCCACCTGCCTCGGCAGGTACCTGCAGGGATTCTTCTGAAGCAAGTACTGCTTCTTCATCCAATCCTGCAAGAGAACATGCCTCTTCCATATCTTTCCCATGAATCACAGAAGGTATTTCATCATCTTCAATCAGTTCAATATCTTCATCTTCCAATACAGGATTATTTAATAATTCCTCTTTCCATGATTTATAGGCACTGTCACTCATAACCAGATATGCCTGTTTTTGTGAAGAAACTGCATCAGATATGTCCTGTCTGTTTTCTTCTTCACATACAAAGCGGTTACCATCCTGATTCACTATAAACAATCCCTTGTTTACAGCTTTCTCATCCGCATCCATAATATCAACAGCCTTCTGATCTGCAACTCTGACACCAGTGGCATATGTTAAAGAATTCTCTTTATCTGTTTCTGTAAACTGATATTGTTTCCCTACTGTTAAAAGATCTCCTTCATTATCTAATGGTCCATAGTAAGGCAATGCCTCATCCATATCTTCACTGCCTGAGGCAATAACAACATAGCTGCAGTCAACTGTATAGACAGTTCCATCAGATGCCTTTGCCTTTACACCAGAAACCTGTCCATCATCATAGACAAGATCAATAGCAGCTGTATTCGTCAGGATACGGGCACCGCATACATCAGCCTCACGGCTTAATAACTCACCAACTGACTCATTGTATTCCTTTAAGGCATTCCCTTTATAAGCATCAGATTTTTTCCAGTCTTCATCGAAGCTGATACCAAGATCTTTTACCTGCCATGTAACCGTATCATCGAGATTCTCTGAAATAAGATTTAAAAGATCTTTATCTCCTGTTTTATCACCATAGTTCCAGACATCTTTTACAGCATCTTCAGCAGATTCGCCACTATCTTCTTCATCATTTGTCTTTTCAGAATCCGCCACCAGCTGACTCATCTCTGAACTGTATAAAAGAGAGCCTCCTAAACTGTCACTCTTCTCTATTAAAGTAGTGTCAATGCCATTCTGTTCAAGACGCAATACTGCCGCAAGGCCAGCACAGCCACCGCCAATCACAACCGCATCAGAATGTATTTCTTTTTCTGTATCCTTATGTTTTCCAGTCGCATCATCCTGCCATTCATCCGGATTCCCACCAGCCTGCTTTATCGCATCTGATACTGCAGAAATAATACCTTTGATGGTAAGGGTCGCGCCGGTAGACACATCTACATTTAAAGAATTATTAGATTGAATATACTGCGGTACTTTTTTAATAGCTGAATCTGAAACCGTTCTTGTTTCACTCTCACTGGTAACCGTAATATCAGAGATACGATTATCACTGAACTTTACCTGTACGGTAATGTCTCCATTGTATCCCTTTCCTGTACCTGTATAGGTGCCGTCATTAACTTCATGTTCAGCTGTATTTGTACTGCATGAAACAAGACTGAGGCATAAAACAGATGCCAGTCCTGCCTGAATGAACGAAAAATGTCTCATGCGTACAGTATATCATTTTTAAAGAATCCATTCATCCGCTATAATTCATTCAGGAGGATTTCACCATGATATATCCTGCATTCTTAAAGAAAGACAATACGATAGGCATTACTGCACCAAGTGCAGGGGTAGGTCATAAGATTGAAGATTTCGATAAGTCCCTGACATATCTGAAACAACAGGGTTGGAAGATAAAAGAAACAGAAAGTGTCCGTAATGATGACAAGCGCAGTACTATTGCCAAAGGGAGGGCAGAAGAACTTGTCTCTTTATTTGAAGATCCGGACACAGACCTGGTCATGTGTGCAACTGGCGGAGACTTTCTGTTTGAAATATTACCTTATATAGATTTTAAAGAAATGCAGAAACATCCTAAATTCCTGATGGGTGCTTCTGATCCAACCGGCATTCTTTATCCATTTACCACTTTATATGATGTAGCTACGATCTATGGCTGCAACGCCGGCAGTTATGACATATCACCTGTACCGCAGTTTATAAAAGATAATCTGAATATACTTCAGGGAAAGAATATCATCCAGTACAGTTCTGATAAGAAGTTATCAAAGCCGCCGTTTCTGACTGATAATCAGGCATATGATACTTCTTCACAATGGGAAGGAACGGTTAAAGATCTTCATGTACAGGGAAGATGTATCGGCGGTTGTATTGATGTATTAAAGGATTTAATCGGAACCAGATATGATGGTACCCATGATTTCATCAATCGTTATAAAGAGGATGGTTTCATCTGGTACTTTGATAACTTCTCACAAAGTGCAGAAGTATTCTATCGTACGTTATTGCAGATGGAATATGCCGGATGGTTTGAACATGCCAAAGCAATCATAGCAGGCAGAGTATGTTTTCCTTCTTCTGAAACAGGAATGACATATGAAGAAGCTATACATCGGGCTTTTAAAGACATTCCTGTTCTTTATGAAGCAGATATCGGTCACACAATACCGCATATGACGATGATTAATGGAGCCATCATGGATCTGAACTATCATAACCATAAAGCTTCACTTTTCTTTACTCTGAAGTAATCAATTGTGCTATCATTACAGCACAAGGGGCTATAGCTCAGCTGGGAGAGCATCTGGTTCGCAATCAGGGGGTCGAGGGTTCAAATCCCTTTAGCTCCACTTGAAAGTCATGCACGTATATCATGCATGACTTTTTACATTTAATTATGATCAGACCGGCAAACTGACCATCAGGAAAATCAAAGGTGTTCCCTATGTTTATTTCGAATATGACCGGGTCTGCAACAAAGAAAAGAAGTATAACAGTTCCAAACGCATCTGCATTGGCAAGAAGTGTCCTGACTCGTCAGGAAAGATGGATGCCGGAGAAGCGTTAAGCCTGTATAAGAGCAGAGACACTTTTGAAAAGTTATTCCGTGGAGACAAATCTTATCTTGGAAACAGTGCCGAAAGAGTTTACAGTGTTGAATCCATAGATATAAAAGTATTTATTGAATTTGCAGCACTGATTATCCGGAACAGAATCTATACAAGGCTGAAGGAAGAAATGGATAAAAATAACAAGAAGCTGAACTATATGACTGTCCTGGCTGCACTTAAAGAACTTGAAAAAATAGAAATGATTAAATGTTCGGATAATGAATATCGGCTGAATCACGCCGTAACTGCGAAGAGAAAGCGATCCTTAGTGCATTTGGAATGACAGTACAGGCTTGAAAATTCGGGATTATAAAAAGACACCAGGCGTCCGTCACCCAGTGCCATCAACGCCTATCGTCATGCCATTATTTTATTATGGAATACCTTTTCCGTGGGCCGTAATATCAATTCCATAATGTAACGTGCCATTTAATTTTATGCAATCTATCGCCTTTTTTAAAAGCAAGCCAACTCCATGGAATCAGCCTGCTTAGATATTATTTATGCGTTACTCTTCTTACGTCTAGCAATCAGCAGTACTGCTGCAACGATCATGATCCCGCCTGCAATATAGAAGATTGTGGTACCGATACCACCGGTGGATGGGAGAATGCTGCCTTGCTCGTTTTTAATATTTAAACTATGAGCAGGAATTGTAATATCAGTATCATTTATATGAGTTTCCTTAAAATTAGATTCGCCTGGCATTTTATAGCGCAACGTATATCCAATCACGTATGACTCATGTTCTGATGTAATAGTTTTTCTGAATCTTGGCACCATCTGAATTTCAATTGGTCCTGTCAGTTTGTTGTAACCATCCGGAGCTTTAACTTCATATAAATAATAAGTAATTCGATCAGTATTATTATCATTAAGTCCCTTAAATGTTACGCTTCCTGCGTCAAATACCTTGGTAGAGCCATTAGGATCAAAATTACCGCTAGTATCGAAGGCCAGGAAGTAGGAACTATTATTCGTAACATATGTCTCATCGATACTATTCCCTAGTGAATCATTAGTTGTAAGAGCAAATTTAGCACCTGTAAGCGCCGCGTTGGATTGATCAACCTTATTAATGACAAAGCCTAATGCAGACTCATATACAGTTTTATGTGCTGACTCATGGCTTGAATCATCGCCATATGATACATATGCTTCATTAGACATATTAATCACTGCATTAGGATTCACTGTAGCTTTATAAACAAGAGTCACTGTAGTCTGTGCATTTAATCCATTTAAATAATTTTTAGTAAAGCTGATTGTAACATTATCACCATTTGTTATTCCCACAGCCGTTGACTTCGTTGAATTCCAATAATCAACAGTGTAATCAGTATCTTTTGTAAGATTCTGATTTCCAACCTTAACGGATAATGGAGAATTTTCAGCAGTTAAATCAGTATTAGTTTCAATCGTCCCTTGAAGTGTAAGACCATCATGCAATCTATCATGAAATACAACATTTTTTGAACCTCTAGGGAGACTGACTTCTACTGTGTACGTCACATCATCTCCAATACTACTTGTTTTAACATTCTCAGTTTTATTAACATCTGGTGCGGTATTTTTATCTTTGATAATTGCATTAGGAGCTATACTTGTCACTGTTACAAGCGAGCCTGTTGTCGAAGTGACAAAATAATATCCAGAAGAAAGTCCATCAAAAACTATAGTAGAAACGGAATCACTGTTATTTGTTCTACCACTAGGGTCACCTATTTCTGTTCCAAATCCTTTTGCCCATTCCTGGAATTTTGTTGTATTGAGATCGATATCTGGCTTAGCTGTGATATTTCCCGCAGCATCCTTATTAAAATATTCATTACCAGTTACAGTTTTATTAGTATCATAAGTGATAGTTTGATCCAACGTTTTTCCAGCAGGTAATGTATAGCTAATACCATCATCCATAACTTCGGATGTTTCGCCGGTATCTGGTTTCCCAGCACGATCTGTTGTTACAGTAGCATCAAACAATTTATATAAGTGATAAGTTGCATGAGGTTGCGCATTATTTATGGTGATGCTTAAATCATCCGCCTTCACGCTCACACTGCTCGCACTAGCAACACCTACAGCCATTGCTACTGCAGCGAATGTTCCAAGAATCTTTTTAATAATTCCTTTCTTCATAAATTTCCCTTTCTTGTATCTGCCTGTTGTTTTTCCATCATTGCCATGGCAGATAATCCGGCAGCGACTTCTTTTTTTCTATTCATTACATCTTTGATACTGTAGTTCGAGATAACTCTCTTCTGGGTTTCTTCTCTTGTTGATCATCCATCGTATTATTTCTTTGCAGTATCGAGGAATGATGCTGCGTAAGTTGCATGAAATACAACTGAGTATCTCATAACCTGATGCATATTGGTATCGATTAAACCTTCGTATTTGGTATCTGATACCAGTATGATGTTTGCTTTTTCCTTCTGCGATTAACTTTTTCTCTTCATCATTCATCCACAGGGAGGAATGACTGGAGTGATTGCAATGATTGGAATGATTGATTTAACTGGAAATGCTTATTCCCCCCTTCCTCCTCATCAGCAGAATCACAGCAATGACTATGATTGCTCCTCCTGCTACATAGAAAATAGTTGTACCGATGCCTCCTGTGATTGGAAGGAGGACGCCTGATGTATTCTTTACCGTTATTGTGTAATACGAGGAATCCCATTCCAGTGTGGCAACGCTGTTATCAGCATCATCCACATTGGATGCCTCTACCGTTCCATCAGTCTTTACTGTGAATGCAATTGGCTTCGCCAGTTTGTTGTATCCACTTGGAGCATCTGTTTCCTCAAAGTAATAAGTCACATCTGAAGCTGCAGGCACCAGTCTTCCTATGTCGATGTTTCCATTAGTATCAGAAGTGAATAGTGTTGCATCTTCCTCACTGCTTGCAGCAGACAATTTACTACCATCTTTTTCCAGATAAGTCTTGTTACCGGAAGTATCTTTCTTGTAAATCTTAAACTTGGCATCTGCTAATACAATGGTTGAATTATCCGCATTGACCTTCTTGAGCTTTACATATGGTTCATAGATATTGGCGATGCTGACTTCTGGTTCTCCTGCTCCGGTATAGGTTGATGCAAAATAACTTTCCCATGCATTCGTTGATCCGGTAGTGTTATTGAAGGTGATCAGCAGATGTCCGCTACCATCATAGGCGTTTGTCACACTTCCCACAGATGGCACTGTGATCTCATCCCGCTCACCATTTTGGAATGTTGTGTTGGCAGCAGTAAGATCTGTAAATCCGGTAACCTGTGACAACTGCGATATCACTTTAGCCCTGTCATTCAATCCCAGAGCATCCGCCGTCCAGACGATAAAGTTTGTGGCTGCCCCATTACCAGTCGTATATTTTGCAGCTATGATTTGTGTTGATGAAGAAACCGAATATGCCGTTCCAGCCGTGATAGTTGAGTTAGTTTCGGCACCTTCAGTTTTCACAGTAATGTTAGATTTGTTACTCACTGTCGTTCCGCCTACGGTGACGCTCTTCTGACCAGATGGCCAGTTATCGCCGCTGAGGATGACCTTATCACCATTCACTGTAATCTCGGATGGATTGCCATTTATTTCAGTACTTTCATTACTTTGACTCTTGAAGCCGGATTCCGAAACAGTGTAATCACCATTCGTTACCCAGTTATCAGCGGTAGCTTTACCTAAGATATGCCATGTCAGCACAGCAGAACCGTTTGCACCATCCTCATAGCCGAATCTTACGGAGGAAACGCCTGTTGGAAGCGTTCCACTGTATGGCTGTGTTGCATCTCCAACCAGATTGAGAGTCGTATCACCACTCTTCAATTGGACTTTATATTGATTATCGCCGGATGCTATCATCTGCTTCACCTGATAGGATGTAATACCACTGAAGGTCTTCCTTACAGTAATCATTGGATTCCCATCAAACCGGCTGTCACGATAGCTGTTGCTGTAATTCACCCGGGCAGTATCTTTATCCTTGACTGTGATAACGCTCGTTACACCAGTGCTGTTATTGCCTGTAATATCAGTTGAAGCAGGATTTGCATTTGTCTCTCCATGAGCTACCGTTCCACTGATATTTTCTGTCAGTGTAAAGTTGGTGACATCCTGTCCTGACTCCGTCACAGTAAAGTATCTGCTTCCTGACTCTATATAGTTGCTATATAAAGTCCAGGTCATTGTGACATCACCAGTCAGAGGATCCTCTGTTACAACACCTCTGTTGCTTCCAGTCAGAAGATTCACAGTATTTGAAGAATCATTTGGATCTGTAGTTGTTGCGGTCATCGTAAAGTTATTTGATGCATCCGCTGTAAAGCTCAATACCGCATTATTCAAGCGCGTATATTTTGCACGGTTCGTCGCAGAAGTGTCCTGATCATTTTCATAATAAGCAGTAGACTGCGTTGTACCATTCGCGTCAGTATATTCCTTGATTGTTAACTTGAACTCTTTTCCAGTTTCTGCCTTATTACTTGCCAGACTTGCGATCTCAGAAGTTGTCAGACCAGAGAATGTCTTCTTCACTACCATGTGGTAATGAGGTGTGGTCGGTGTAGGTAAACTCTGTGAGAGGCCTACATCATCGATAAAGTTACCAACAGCAGGGTTACCAGATGCGCATGGACCAGCTACGAAGAAGAATCTAGTCAGATTTGATGTCGCAATGTAGCCGTTTGTCTCACTGATATTGTGCCAGTTGAGATTATCCGAAGTGATCCGAGCAATTAAGACACCGCTCTTCATGTCTTTATAAGTAATCGTATTCTCTTCTTCATTACGGTTATTCGTTGAACTGAAATCATACCCGCCATGAGCATTGATATATTTTGTCAAGTCATCCTGTGTGATCAGCTCGCCACCATCCTCTGCACTTGTCATTGCAAGACTTGTCGGCATGATTACCAGGTACATCGTATCGTAATAGGTTTTCTCGTCTCTTTGATCTTCACGCCAGCCTTTATTACCTCTTGCCCGATGGGAGAGCCAATAGTTCAGATATTCATTTGGATGCGTTACAACATCCTGATAGAGTGCACCAGGAGATTCGCAGTTCAATTCTGCAAACTGGTATCCTTCCTTTGCACCGTCACTATTTAGACTCTTCTTCCAGCCATAACTAGCTCTGAATTTTGTGTTGCGTGTATTAACAATCTCTATATCACGTCCAAGTTTTTCACCGCTTCCCAGTCCAGTTGTTTGCCAAATGCCTTCAGATTTAAAAGCTGCATTCGAGTATTGCAATGATACATCATCTGTCGATGTTTTTTCCGGTTTTTCAAAGCCTCCGTTTTCCAGCTGGTCATAGTATGGAACAGTAAATTCAGAGGACCAGTCAGAAGTTTGCTCTTCTCCTTCACCTACCTTGTACTTAACACGTACCTTATATTTGACGGATGTTCTACCATTGCTTGTGCTCATTTCAGCATCATCCGCAACAAGATTCAACCAGGAACGTTCCTGCGGCAGATAATTGATATTCCACTCGTTGCCATTCTGTTTACGTGCAACATCTTTGTAGTTACCACTATCAACCGTGTTATCGCTCTTCTGCCATTCGTATGCTGTAATTGTGGCTCCTTCAGGAAGTCCATTAACAGTTGCAATCAGATTGCCGGTATAAACCACTTCATTGCCAATAGCTACACTGACTGAACCAGTCGTAGTCTCACGATAAATATGATAGAGATCTGACTGTTTGTTCTCCACCCATTCACTGACTGAAAGTTTATAGGTCGGATTAGCACTTCCATCCGTAACTATTTCTTTTATGGTGTATACAACACCTCTGCCTTCAGTATCAGATGTGGCTGTATAAGTATTTGTCGTCACGCTACCATTAGTTTCCGTCGATGTCAGGTTCAGATCAAAAGCACTTGTTCCTCCAAGAGAGTAAACAATACTGAGATTATTGCCATCTTTTCTTAAAGTGTAGGAACGACCGCTGTCTGTTGTGAAACCCCAGCGATTACGACGGAGCATTGTCATATCGACTTCTGTTTCATCGTTATTTCCGATTTTACTTACAACTAGATACTGAAGCTTGCCATTATGAATTCGCGCATTTGTGACCTTCAGACCATCTGTCATCAAACGGTTATATCCATTACCAGTGGTAATTGGATCGCCACTGCTGACAGGTACGCTTCTGCTATCTGTATTTGATACATATGTACCAACATAACTATAGGTCTTGTCACCAGATGTCACTGTCTTCTGAGTAGGCACAACCGAAGTTGTAGATTCGCTGATACCAACAGTGCCGGGATAAGTTGTTGTATCCAGCCCGGTAAACGCATTAAACTTCGTGGTCTGATCAGTGTTGTCTGTCATGTAACCGTAATGGTTGGTTAATACATTTTCATCGGTGCTTCCTGTTTTATTAAACACCCAGTAAATATCAGTGATACATCCATCAAAGAGAGTAGGACCAGGCTCTCCTTCCTTGGTGTTATGACTCGTATGCCAGTTACCTGAACCATCTTTTTGCCACTGAACCCAGGCAGAGTTATCTCCTACTGTTTTTGTAACCAACTTATTGGAATCCATATTAAATGTTGGACCAATATACTCACCAACAAATGAATAAACTGACTTATCGATACCTGTGTAATTTCTGTTATTTAAAACACCAGTCCATGCATAAACATTAGTGCTGTGCCACTTGGTATCTTTATAATCACCTAATGCCCTCCCTGAAACTGGATCCGCAATTATATTTCCATCTGTATCCACAAAATGAACTGTCACTTGTCTGTCAGTAATGTTTGCTGTGTATACATACCACAGCTCATCCGGAGCATTGTCAACACTTGTCTCAGTGCCATTATCTGCTGGCATATAAGTACTTACCCAGGTTCCATCCTCATTCGTCTTATACTTAATGGAATAGAACGGTGTTCCTCCTGTCACATTGTGATCTTCGCCCTGCGTCATTCCAAACTTACCATTTGAATGATTAAAGTTCGTAATGTTGGATGTCGCATCATTATCCGGAGTTAGTGTTGTGCTGCTGCCTGATACAGTTACATTTGTGTCATTTTTAAGAGTTCCACCATTCGTATCCACATAGTGAATAGTGACTGTCTTGTTTTTTGCATAGACAAGCCAGATTTCATTGCTATTTACTGGTGTCGTATCTGCTGTGTCTGCACCTGACTTATACGTTGCGGAAAGGATATCGCCCGTACTTCTTACAGTATAAGAATAGAAATTGTTTCCTCTTGTAGCGGTTCCAGTTGAGCTGTCTACACTCATATCCACCTTGCCGCCGGCAAGCGTATAACCACTTACTGTATATTCTGTTTCTGTGGAAGTAGATGGCGTAATCCCAGTATCTGCTGAAAATGTTCCTGTTGTATCTGCTGAAATTTTATTACCTTCACTATCTATATGATGAATAGTCACAGATAAAGGAGGTACACAGGAATATGTAATATAAACATCCGTCAATAATCCTTCTACTTCGGTATAGTCAGTATTTACCACATCACCGGTTCCTGTATAGATTCTGGTCTTCCACATATATTTTTCCTGGGTATCCGCATCATCGTTAATTATTCCATGCTCGAGATCCCCAGTAGCCCAACTTCTTGGGCCATCAAACTGCCATGTCAACTTGAAATTACTGATTTGTGTTGAATCAGTTATGGTTTTTACTACTTCACCACTCGCATTCTTTACTTCAATCTTACTAATGCCATTACTGCTATAAGTACTGTTAACAAGAGAAGATTCACTAATACTGTTTTGTGTACTATCCCATGTTTCTTTATTAGGGTTTAATGTCCATTTGCCATTGGTATTCTGCTGCCATCTGTTTGCACCGTAATAGTTAACGTTTCCACCATTTCTGGTATCACCTATCTGGCTGCCATTCTGATCAAGGTCATGTACATAAACAATTGGTTTATACAGAAGATAAACATTATAAGTATTACCAGGGTTGATATTCACCGTTGTATTTACATTGTCCCTTGTGAACTTTAAAGAAGGCGTTGTTCCAGATGTATAGGTTGCAGAGTTAATCTGAACACCTCTGCCATTACGCAGTATAAATCTTCCAAGACCAACATCTTCGTTAATCATCAAGAGAATCTGATTATCTGTGTTTGTGGCATCAGATTTATTCTTCCCACCATCATCCCAAACGTGAGGCTGATCATCGTCTCTATTAAAACTATTTTTATTAAAAGCTTCATATCCGTCTGGTGTATAAGCGACTGCATCATCTACAAAATTGTGGAAACCATTCTGCCATTGCGTTGGATCATAAGTTCTTACAATATAATTTCCAGACTTATCTTTGATTGGTACACCGGCAATATCAGTATAGTAAACATTGATTACTGTGTTGCTTTTACTATTATTGCTATACACCAAATACAGATCCGTTGCAGTAGCATCAGTGAAAGAACCGGCAGACGTATTCTTTATCTGCAGACTATAGTTACCATTCCCATTATCATTGCCCTTTACAGCTACCACAGTATCGCCAAGTGCAGAATTCAAATGTGCAGAAGTGAATGTGTAGCCAGTAATGGCTTGTACCCAGTCAGTATTTGCACTCTCTTTCGTGAGATTTACTCCATCCGCTTCAAATGCACTGCTTTCACTCAGATACTTTGTTACGGAATTTGATATCTCATTGCCAGCTTCATCAACATAATGAACCGTAAGATGCCCATTCTGCGTATATACCAGGTATACATCCACATTGTTACTGTTAGCACCCGTTATTGCATCCACAGGTATATTAACCCAGTAGGCATCATCTGTTGTTGAAGGAACAGGATCTGATGTTGTGTATTTCAGAGAATAGGTGGTCGTTGACTCAGAGGTATTGCTCTTTGCAAGGAATCCTGTAACCACAGTTCCCTTCTTGGCGTCAGACATTCTTGCTTCTTTAAAGGTATAATTTGCCATTCGGGTAGCATTAGAATTCAAGGCATCTACGGCATAATTCTTCAATGTGATAATGCCATCTGCATTCTGTGAAAGCATCTCAGAGGTTGGCTGAGTTGTCGGATCTCCTAATTCATTCCCATCTTCATCTACATAATGCAGTTTCACCTGGGCAATCCTAGCTGTACTCGAGCTGTTTCCGGTTGTCCATGTAATTGTATAAATAGAGAATGAAGAAGTCTTAAACACAGCATTAGCTGTATTGTTTATTACATGTACATTCTCTGCTACTGCAGATGATTTATCATTGTTTACTGATATATCTTTGTTGAAGATACGTCCAATACGTTTAATCCCTTTTATGACGTTATTGGAGGTATCTTCTTCTGTTATGTGATGTATGTCTACACTGTCAATGTTATCTGGTAAGTCATTAATACTGATAGATACCTGTACATTGGATTTAGGATCCGGTTCTACTTTGTTATGGGATGAGTCAGTTAAGGTGATGTCTAATGCTTCCATGCCTAAAGTACTGGCATCTACATTCTTGTTAGATGCGACTGCTTTCTTTGCATCGGCATATTTCTCATCATCTGTATTGATAGTTTTCAGAGATAAGTCTGTTCCTTCTGGTAATCCTGCATCATCACCATAAGTAACTGTTACTGTGTATTTCTTATCTTTGGTTGTCTTTGTTAATTGTTTTGTTTCAGGTTGTGTAACTGTTTCTTCTTCCTGTACAGAAGGTTCTTCTGGTACAGGTACATCAGTAGTATCTTCTGTTACCTGTACAGGAGCATAGGTAAAGAAGACATTGGTATCTGATGCCTCTGTCCAGTCTTGTCCATTATTAAAGTAAAGCTTGCCTTTATCTGCTTTAACTTCTGTTATGTTTGTATGATCTGCAGTAACAGATGTTAATGCATATCCTTCTACATTAGCAGCTAAGGTATTCACATCTGTTTCTTCACTTATTTCTGTTGTAGTAGAAGGAATGAGTTCATTACCTGCCTGATCTACAGCATGTAATGTAATCTCTGGTTTCTGATTCCAGACAAGAGCATAGTATGTACTTCCATGTACATCCATACTGATGTCTGTTACAGCATTATTATCATCTGTATTGATTGTTACAGGATCATCATCAGATGGATCTGTTACAGTGTATGAATCATCATTACTGATGTACTTTAAAGATATTTCCTCATTATGATTCTCAGTTAATGGAGATGCTGCTGTTTCATAATCAGCATATACATGTACCTTATTGTCATTAACTGGTTCTACAGGATTATCATTCTTATCTTTAAATGAAAGATCATAGATTAATGTACCTGCTAACTGTACATTGTTATCTTCTGCATCTTTCTCTAATTGACTTTGAATATTCTTATAATCATCTGATTCTGTATCAGTTACTTCATTTACAGATATCCTGGTGTCTTCTGGAAGGATATCTTCTTCTGCAGTTACAGACAGAGATATCTTTCCATAAGACTGACTATCTATATCTACAGTATTCTGATAAGCAGGATAATCTTTATTCTTTTCATAATCTGCATCAGCAATCAATGAATAAGACAATCCTGTAATAGTCACTATTAAAGTTATCAGGAATATCCTGATTTTTTGTTTTACTGTTTTCTTTAATCTTCTTCTCTTTTTACTCATACACAATTAAATAACATAAAAATCTGTGAATATTCAAAAAAGATTTATGAAATTCACAGATATATTATATCTTATTCTGTTCTTCTATCTGAAGAATGTACACTTAATTTAACCTGTAAACGGTTAAATATGATTCTTATTTGTAAACAGATTACCGAAAAGTTTAACTTTAATGCTGTATTAAACTGGATAAAAATGGTTCATACGTTTTGTTGCTTATCAGTAACTGTCTTGTCATAAGAAGGCAATTGTAACTTAGTCAGGCACGTTTTTGTGCCTGGGTCCAGTTTTGCAGCCTAACCTGGACCCAAACTAGGTGTAACACCCAATCCATGCCCATCTATGACTAATGACTAAGCTCAAAAGAATTTC
>DXZE01000035.1 GCA_019415435.1 Erysipelotrichaceae bacterium | reverse complement strand
TAAAGGATACCGATTTGTGAACTTAATTTACAGATGCATACCTATTGACCCTTACAGATGATCATTGACGATTCCTGTTGCCTGCATAAAGGAATAGGTTATGACAGGTCCGGCATATTTTATGCCATGTTTTTTCATGTCTTTACTGATCGTTCTCGAAAGGTCAGTAACTGCAGGAATATCTTCAGGCTTCTTCCATTTGCCATCAATTACTTTATTATCTGTAAAATGCCATAAATATGTATCAAAGCTGCCATATTCCTTCTGTATGTTTAAAACAGCCCGGGCATTATTTCTTACACTGCAGATCTTGGAATGATTACGGATAATACCTTCATCATGCATGAGATCATCCAGTTCCGTATCACTCATGGCTGCACATAAAGCTATGTCAAAGTTATGAAAGGCATCCTGATATGCCTTTCTTTTATGTAGAATCAATTGCCAGGAAAGACCTGTACTCGCCCCTTCCAGGCTGAGCATTTCAAATTCGAATCTGTCATCATGGTGTACCTTACACCATTCATGATCATGATATTCTTCTAATAATGGATCATGCTGGGTCCAGCTGCGGCATAATTCTGTACTCATAAAACACTCCTATTCACATTATAAAAGCCACCTGTTAGAGAAACAGATGGCCGTAAGTATTATTCCATTGCCAGTGAGACTGCTTCAGGAACATGGGTAGAAGATACCTGATCACCGATTGTGCCATTCTCTTCTAATTCAAACGAAACAACTTCATCTGAATGACGGTTGGCACACAAGAGGTACTTTCCACATAAGATAAAGTCTCTTGGATGCTTACCGCCACAGAATATATTCTGTACTAATGTCGGTTTATGATCTTCTACTTCAATAACAGAAAGAATATTCAGTGTTCTCGTGGATACGTAAATATGAGATTCATTCTCACTGAGTCTTATCGCGGCAGTATCTCTCTGATGCGTCAGACCATTTGGAAGTACAGATATAGAAGTCTCTATCTTCCAGTCACCGGTATGAATCACAAATAATTCATTGCTTAATTCTGACACAAGATACAGATACTGATTGTCTGCGGTGAATACACCATGTCTTGGACCAGTACCATGGTTGAAGCGGATGCTGTCTTCAATACTGTTTAAATCTTCATCCATGATGACAATCCTGTCCAGAAACAGACATGGTACAAGTACCTTGTCATTCCATAAAAGAACCTGATGACATCCGGCTCCATCCTGAATCTGATAAGAACGAATCAGTTTTAAATTTCCTTCCTCTTCCTTTAACAGACTGACTGTTCCTGTATGATAGTTGGCAGTATAGATTCTGTCTCCCTTTCTTGTCACATAACAGGATGTTCTCTCTTCATAGGCGAGTTGTGAAACAATGCTGCCATTGCTGTTAATCAGGGCGACACCGGAGCCATTGTCAAAGTCTCCTAATGATGTAATCATGTCATCCTGAACCGTAATATATTTCGGATTGCGGATTTTTGTAAAAAGCTCTGCTTCAGAAAGCTTTCCATCTGTACAGGTGAAGCGGTAAATACCTTCACTAGTCTTAGCAGTATACGTTCCTGCAAATATTGTATTTTCCATATCTCTATTGTAACGCAGACAAACAAAAAGCGGTAGAAAACCGCTTAATCTGCACACTTGGCAATAATCTTCGTATAGATGTCCTCTAACTCCTGATTCTGAGCATCACTCATCTGATCATCTTCACTCTGTAAAGTGAAATCATCTACCAGAGAAGTATGAGAACCTACGATCTCACCATTCTTGACACCTACGACTAACGGCACAAAGAACTCAGGATCCCCATTCTCATCTTTATCCAAAGCAGAAGCCAAATAGCCTGTTATTTCCTTATAATCGCAATTATCAGGCTGTACAGAGGCATCAATGTAATAGATGGTAGCACCTGTCTTTACAGCAGCCTTATTCAGATTCGGAACAGCTCTTTCACACCATGGACATCCTACATAACCAAAGTAAAGAATACCGGAACCTTTCTCTGTAAACATCTTGATGGACTCTTTTAAAGTTGTTTCTTCAAAATCACCATAAGGTTCTGTAATCCACTTGTACTGAGACATATCTGCTTTAAATGCAGTAATGTCTGCTTTGTTTGTGATTGTTACCTTATCTGTGGATGCAGGAGTTGGTGTAGATGCAGTATTTTCTTCCTGATGGGATGAAGAACATCCTGCCAGCATGGTTATCGTTAATAAAGCTATAATCAGTCGTTTCATTAAAAGCCTCACTTAATATATGTGCTGAATCATATCATTATGATTTTTATTCTTCAACCTTAACGATTTCTGTATTTTCATACATGGCATCGATCTTTGCACGAGTCGCAAGACCTTTTGAATAAGCTGTAGCACTGCCGCAGGATGCCCCAAAGCGGAAAGAATCTACCGAATCACCAGTACGCAGATAATCCATCAGGAATCCTGCCACCATGGAATCGCCTGTACCAACGGTATTTACGGCATCACCCTGACTTAAGATCTTTGCATAATATGTTCCCTTGCGGCTGATCATCAGACCTTCTTCATTGTCTCTTACAACCAGTATATGCTTAACTCCAGCATGGTACAGTTCTCTGGCACCATCCACAACGTCCTGACGTGTCTTCACAGGACGATTTAATATGAATCCAAGTTCTTCAGGAGTTGTCTTATACAGGAATGGTTTTTCAGAAATCATATCCCGCATGATATCCGGATTCGTATCTAATACTACCTTTACTCCTGTTCTGATAGCCTCTGTAAGCATTGCTTTTGTATCATCACTGAGATATTCAGGCGTATTACCGGCTAATACAAAATAATCCTGTTCATACAGCATGCTTACTTTTCTTTCCAGATTATGCATATCTTCATGCGTAATGACTGGTCCCATGGCATTCAGATTCGTATCCGGTCTGTCTTCTGTACGCAGCTTAACATTAATTCTTGTATTGCCTTCCGTATATGTAAATGCCGGTCTGATATTTTCATACTTGGCTAATAATGAAATATAGAAATCCTTTGTAAAACCACCAACAAAACCAAAAGCCTTGCTGGGAATACCAAGATTATTCAGAACTATAGAAACATTAATACCCTTTCCACCAGCTTCATAGTATTCAATGGAACTGCGGTTGACCTCATTGACTTTCGGTTCAGTTTCAAATTCCATATAGTAATCCAGTGAAGGATTCATTGTACATGTACATATCATATCTTTTCCTCCGCAGTCAGCTTTGCTATTTCAACAACTACCTGAACTGCCTGTTCCAGCTCTTCCACAACACAATATTCATAGCGACCGTGGAAATTACCACCGCCATTACCTAAATTCGGGCATGGTAATCCTCTGAAAGATAATTCAGCACCATCGGTACCGCCCCGGATTGGCTCATGTATTGGTTTGATACCTAACTGTTCATATGCTTTAAAGGCAATATTCACAGCTTCCGGATGCTTTTCCAATACTTCCTTCATATTATGATAAGCATCCCTGAATACAACCTTTGCACAATTGCCATGTTCTTCATTGATGTAATTTACTGCCTTTTGAATTAACTGTTTCTTTTCTTCCAATTTATGACGGTCATGATCACGGATGATATAGGATAAATCAGCCTGATCCGTATCTCCATGCATACTGATTAAATGAATAAATCCTTCTCTTCCCTCTGTATGTTCAGGTGTCATATAAGATGGCAGTAACTCATGCATTTCACAGGCAAGTGATGCCGCATTAATCATCTTGTTCTTGGCTTCACCAGGATGAATGGAGAAACCTGTAAAGTGAATATCTGCACTGGCCGCATTAAATGTTTCATCAGAGATTTCTCTGACCGTACCGCCATCCATTGTGTACGCAAAATCAGCCCCGAACTTCTGAGCATCAAAATACTTCGGACCATTGCCTATCTCTTCATCAGGTGTAAAGCATATGGCAATACGACCATGTTTCACTTCAGGATGATTCTGCAAATACTCTAATCCTTCCATGATACATGTAATGCCAGCCTTGTCATCTGCGCCTAGCAGGGTAGTACCGTCGGTTACTACTAATGTTTTCCCCTTTAATTGTTTCATCTGAGGGAAATCAGACATCTTTGTCGTGACTGTATCACTCAAAGGAATATCTTCTCCGTCAAAGTTTTCAATAATACGTGGATTCACATTGGTTCCGCTGTAATCCGGTGCTGTATCCATATGGGCTATAAAACCAACTGTCTTTGTCTTATAAGATACATTGGATGGCAGCCAGCCATACACATAACAATGTTCATCCACTTCTGTATTCTCTAATCCTAAATCAGCCAGTTCTTTCACAAGAATATCTGCCAGATTAAATTCCTTCTTAGCGGATGGTGTAACATCTTCATTCCCCGGATCGGATTGTGTATCAATTTTACAATAACGGATTAATCTTTCTACTGCACTCATGTTTCTTCCTCTTCATCACTTAATATCATTTCCGAAAAACGGCAGTCAAAATAGGAATCCAGCGGACTGCATGCATAAAATCCTATTCTGATATCATTATGATTCTGAAATGAAAACTGCCGGAAATCAGAATATCTCTGCCCGTTAAAACTATACTGTATTCTTGCTATATCTCCTCTGACCCATACTCTGTAATACATCCATTGTATGGAAGACCCGATTTCTCTTTCACAACGGTCATTACCATCTTTATGAAAGACAATACTGGAAAGCTTGGATATACTGCCATCCCGCTTTTCAACGCCAATTACAGCCTTACGGACGTTATCGTTATACAGCAGGATGCCGCATTGGTCAAAGGCTTTCCGATACTCGAAATCTGTTCTGACCGTAAAATGAAAATTTCCTTTTGGATTCACAGACAGTTCTACTGCTTCGGCACCATTTCTGCCATACGGCCGCAGCATGGTATGAGGCTGTGTCTCGATAACAAGACAATCATCTCTCTGGATATAGCGGTCTGGTTTCTGAATCCAATGTATTTCCTGGAAATTAATTGTTTTCTTCATTTCTAACAGTATAGCAAAAAGAACGGACACTTCGTTCATAAAGTATCCGTTCTTATCATTATTTCCTGTCAGGATCGTTATGCAGATGAATGTCAAAGTCCTTCATACCAAAGACTTCTACACCCTGGGCAATTGTCTTATTGTCCGTCTTCATATTTTCTCTTGCCATTCTGCCCTTAACAGTTAATGGATCAGAGATACATGCAGGACCAGCTATACAGCCGCCTTCACAACACATACCTTCCAGAATATCCGCATTGAAGCGTCCTGCTTTCATTAACATCAGCTGCTTCTTGCATTCAAATCCACCAGAAGCATCTACATGTGTATAACTGCCATCTCCAGCTTCCTTGGCAGCCTCTACAACCGCAGCCGCAACACCGCCTGTATGGGCAAAGTTACGTCCATAGTTAGACGCATATTCGGTTAATTCCGGTGTCTGAACACTATCAGGAGAAATATGCTTGGCAATAAACATCGCTGCCAATTCTTCATATGTTAAAGCATAATCTACATTATCATCCCAGAATACTTCATTCTTCTTCGCAACACATGGACCGATGAAAACAACTTCATGATCCGGATGATCTGTCTTCAGCTTTCTGGCAATAGCGAGCATAGGTGATAAAGTCGTAGACTTGTTATTCTTATAGAGATCCGGGAAGTGAATCTTCAGCATATT
Source organism: Erysipelotrichaceae bacterium (assembly GCA_019415435.1). Taxonomy (GTDB): domain Bacteria; phylum Bacillota_I; class Bacilli_A; order Erysipelotrichales; family Erysipelotrichaceae; genus Bulleidia. Next base: position 16,409 of record DXZE01000035.1, on the reverse strand, counting down.
GACAAAAGCTGCACAGCAGGATGTTGTCAAAGGCTGACCCTTTTCCTTATGTTCCTTTAACTCTTTGTATTCTGTTTCCGCAACCGCATCAGCACCACCGGCTACTTCAATGCACTTTTCAAAGCCAAGCATTTCAACAGCCTTCATAACCTGCTGTAAGGTTGTATTATCAAACTGTCCCTGAATAGATGGAGCTACTATTGCAAAGATCTTCCTGCCATCTCTTAAATCATCCGCAACCTGCTTAACCCAGCTCTTATCTTCGCAAGCACCAAACGGACATGCACCTTCACACTGACCGCAGTTAATGCACTTGGATTCATCAATTACAGAAATATGGTTCTCATCCCAGCTGATAGCCTGAACCGGGCAATGGGCAAAGCATGGTCTTTCTGTCACAACAATTGCATTGTATGGGCACGCTCTTGCACAGGCACCGCAGGACTTACACTTGTCATAATCAATTTCACTATGATAGGTACCCATATGCATAGCATCGAAACGACATGCGGCTACGCACTTCTTGGCCATACACTTACGGCAGTTGTCCGTTACTCTGATCTTATGGATCGTACAGCCATCGCATGCGGCATCAATTACCTGAACAATCTGATGTTCTCCACATGGTCTTTCTTCACTGGCATCTTTGCCTAAAGCCAGTCTGACTCTCTGCCTCAGAACTTCTCTTTCCTTATAGACACAACAGCGTACTCTTGGTGTACCAAGAGTTACCAGATTACTGGCATACTTCTGTACAGAATCTTCATCTACAGGATGTTCAAAAGCCTGCCTGCATATTTCCACAAGAACATCAAATTTAAATTGTCTTGAATCATTTGAAAAAATGTTTTCCATAAATATTCACTCTTTCCTTTCAAAGCCTATTCCGGTTTCTTTAATGTACGAAAACTGTGTTCATACTGCATACCGTATTCTACATAACGCATCATATCATCAGATACAAGCTGTTTCAGTATGAGACGGGCAAATTCAATCGTAGCACCCATACCTCTGCCCGTAATGATATTTCCATCCTTAACCGCTAATTCCATCTGATATTGTCCACCATAGCTCTGATCCTCAAATTCAGGGAAGCATGTATAATTCTTTCCCTTTAACAGACCAAGGTGACCAAGAATGGATGGGGCAGCACATATCGCACAGGTAAGCTTTCCACTTTCACAATGCTTTGTTAAAGCTTGTTTTAATCTGTCATTCTTTTCAAGGTTGGCCGTACCAGCCTTTCCACCCGGAAGAATCAATACATCATAATCTTCTGTATTCACATCTTTGAATAATTTATCTGCCTGTAATGTAACACCATGAGATGTATGTACCTGCAGAGAATCATTCATGGAAACCGTATCAATTGTAACCCTGCCTCTTCTTAAAATATCTATTGTGATCAATCCCTCACAATCTTCAAAGCCATCCGCAAGGAAGATGGCACATTTCTTATCTGCATTCATGTGAAAATTATAACAGACATATTTACTTTATGCATCAGTAAAAGGGAATCCTTTATCAGAATTCCCCTTCTTGTTAATCTGTGACGTAAGCTTACTGAGAAAACTTTTCTGATCAGCTTTCAGCTTTCTGATCTTTCTTACTCTTTCTGTTACCGTCTTTTCTTTCTTACTACTGGAATCGTCAGCGTTTCCGATATTTCTTCATCCTTATGACAATCTATTATTGAATATGTATCTTCCTTCATCTCTGACTATCCCGGCATCTTTACTGAATCATCCTGGCAGTATCTTCTTTTGCGTTACCCTGCATACTCTTTCATTTCTGATTCATATGCTTCAATTGGTCTGCATCTGGATCTGATTCCGATCTTTTTAATACCTTTTCCATGGTATCTATGGAAGTCTGCTATTTTGATCATTCAGTTTTATCGAATTTTTTCACTTCTCTTCAGCCTTTGTCCCAGATTTTCAATTGGATTATGTGCAGGTATCTCTACCTGCCTTAACAAATACCCGGTCCTCTCATCTGAACCTCCTTCGAAGTACTCAATACTTCTCATATCTGTTTATGATTTTTATGAGTACTTCTCTTTGTACTTTTAATATAGCTTTTATTATATGTGATTCCAGTCTTTATTATCTAAATTTTTTCTGCTATATTTAATTTGTTAGGGTTAACAAAAAGATGGATTTCTCCATCTTTTTTATTATTCATCAGTTTCACTTTCAATCTTACCAAGTTCTCTTGCATGTCTTCTTCTGTCAACAGCTGTCAGATACTTCTTTCTGACTCTGATATCTGTTGGTGTAATTTCAACAAGCTCATCATCATTGATAAATTCAATTGCCTGTTCGAGGGTCAGAATCTTCGGTGGAACAAGCTTCATGGCTTCATCATTACCCGTAGAACGTACAGCTGTCATCTTCTTGTTCTTGATCGGATTAACACCCATATCCATATTCTTGGCAGAAACACCGATAATCATACCTTCATAGACAGGTGTCTGGGCACCGATGAATAACTGGCCTCTGTTCTGGATATTCCATAATGCATATGTCATGGCTTTGCCAGTTTCTGTAGAAATCAGAGCACCATTTTCACGCTGTGGAATTTCACCCTTGAATGGTTCATAGTCAGCTAATCTTTGTACCATAGTACCTTCACCATGTGTCATGTTGATGAAGTCAGAACGGAATCCGATCAAACCTCTTGTCGGTACCATATATGTAATTCTGGAGTAAGTACCCTGTTCTTCCATATTTGTGAGAAGACCTTTTCTGACATTCAATGCAGAAATAACAGATCCGGAATACTCTGTAGGAACATCAATGACAACTTCTTCAACTGGTTCACAGGTAACACCATCTACCATCTTCAGAATAACTTCTGGTCTGGATACAGCTACTTCATAGCCTTCTCTTCTCATCTGTTCCAGAAGAACTGTTAAATGCAATTCACCTCTGCCTGATACCTTGAATGTATCTGTAGAATCTGTTTCTTCTACCTTCAGACCTACATTAACTTCCAGTTCTCTTTCGAGTCTTTCACGGATATTACGGGATGTAACATACTTACCAGACTGACCGGCAAAAGGAGAATCATTTACCATGAAGTTCATGGACAGAGTTGGTTCTTCAATCTTGATTTCAGGCATTGGATCCGGGGAGCCTAATGGGCATAAGGTATCACCAATGGAAATATCCGGAATACCGGAAATCATACATATTTCACCAGACTGAATCTCATCTACCGCAATACGGGATAATCCCTTGTATACAAATACCTGGTTTGTCTTTCCCTGTCTGACCTTGCCATTAGCATTGCATACTTCATAGGTTGTGGCAGCCTTTAAAGTACCCTTGTAAATACGGCCGATACCTAATCTGCCTAAATAGTTATCGTATGCCAAAGCAGTTATCTGCATCTGTAATGGCTCTCTTGTTAAATCAGGATATGCCTGGGTATGATGAATGATTGTTTCAAATAATGGAACGATATCTGTATTTATATCAGTCCACTCATATCTGACAATACCTTCTCTTGCGCAGCCATAGAGAATCGGGAAGTCCAGCTGATCATCTGTTGCATTCAGCTCAAGCATCAGATCATAAACTTCATCGATAACTTCGTTGGCTCTTGCGTCAGGTTTATCCATCTTGTTAATAAGAAGAATAGGTCTTAAACCATTTTCGAGTGACTTCTGCAATACAAATCGTGTCTGCGGCATTGGTCCTTCTGCGGAGTCTACAAGCAGAATAACCGTATCAACGGTCTTGATAATTCTTTCTACTTCAGATGAGAAATCCGCATGACCTGGTGTATCAACAATATTGATCTTATAATCTTTATACTGTACGGAACAATTCTTTGAATAAATCGTGATTCCTCTTTCACGCTCCAGATCATTGGAGTCCATGACGCAGTCCACCACCTTCTCGTTATCCTTGAATACATGTGACTGCTTGAGGAATGCATCGACAAGGGTTGACTTACCGGCATCGACGTGAGCGATCACCGCAATGTTAATAATCTTTTCGTAGTCCATTCATTGCCCTCCTCTTTATATAAGCATCTCAGGAAACGCAACAATTATAAGGTTTCCATACCGTTATTTCAACATCTTTGCGCTTTATCGGTTGACTCTTTTGAAACGTCTGCTATATAATTAACTGGCACGCACCAGTGGTGGAATTGGTAGACACGTACGCTTGAGGGGCGTATGGGGAGACCCGTGCAGGTTCAAGTCCTGTCTGGTGCACTAACAAGAGCGTTAAGCTCTTTTTTATTTTAAAGGCATCTCTCTGGATGCCTTTTTCATTTATCTCGTTTTATGTCTTTGGATAAGATATGCACTGAACGATACAATAATGACAATCAGCCCTGCAAGCATAATCATGAATCCAACTGGAATCAGATAGAAGTTTCCATGAAGAATACCTTCACTATCAATATATTTTACGGAATGTCCCTTAATCCATAAGCAGGCAAAGCCCATAATGATTAAAAAGCATCCAATCATGGAAGAGATCAGATTCATCCTGTCTCTTCTTCCTTCACTTCCATCTTCAATCAGTTTCTCAGTCATCTTATTCATATCATCATTTCCTCCTGTGATTAACTGATCAAGAGAAACATGATAGATATCAGATATGCATATCAGGGTTTCTATATCCGGGAGAATCTTATCATTCTCCCAATTTGATACAGCCTGTCTTGTGACATTGATTTTGTTGGCAGAGTGTTACTGACTCAGATGATTATCTTTACGCAGTTCTTAAATCTGTTCACTGAATTCCATACATACCTCTCTTGTCTTCACCCATATGAATCATGATATGAATACAAACAAGAAAGCCGTTCTTTCCCTCTGTCAAACAATGCTTGCATTGTGCTTATTTATTCAGATACTTACTCTTTTCAGTCAATATCTTTCGCACTGACTGATTGATTCTTTCTTCTGTAATTGTTCCATTATTTACTGCATTCAACACTGCATTATAAGCAGTATCCAGATCTTCCGGAATCAATAACATATCTACACCAGCCTGGATACAGTTTACCGCCGCACTGCCGGCATCACAATAAGAAGTAATTGCCCTGGCATTTAAGGCATCTGTTATCACAATACCTTTATATCCTAACTCATCTGACAACAGATTCTTAACAAGTACATCTGACATACATGCCGGAACATTACTGCCGGTAATATTTGGATAAGCCATATTGCCAGCCATCACAAATGGTATATCTTCTGCATTCTCATATGGAATCAGATCAGAAGACTTTAAATCATCCAAAGATGCATCTATCGATACAGATTGGAAATCTGTACTGGCCAATGCTCTGCCAAAAACCGGATAATGTTTGTAACAGGACATGACGCCCTGACTTTTCAGTCCATTTGCAAATGCATGAGCTTCTTCACTAACATATTGCGCGTCTGTGCCAAAAGAACGGTTTCCGACTGCAGCTCCATTCACTGCCACATCAGCAACTGGCGCAAAGTCCACATTAAAGCCAAGTTTTTTCAGATATGTACCGATTCTCTCACCTGCTTCCTGGGCATCATCACCAAGCTGAACTGCCGGTTTTTCATTACTGACGCCAAAAGATGGATTTGACGCAATTCTTGCGACAATACCGCCTTCTTCATCTACACCAAGGAATAAGGGAGTACCCTGCTTTAATGATTGTGCATATGTATTTCCAAGCAAGGAAGCTGTCTGTTCACTATTCTGAATGTTATCTCCAAAGAAAATAATTCCACCTACAGGATATGTATTTAAAGCATTCTCTAATGTTTCATCATATACCGTTACTGTATTCCCTTTTGTCAACTGTTCAGGTGAGACAAAAAACATCTGTAATATCTTTTGTTTTAAAGTCATGGATTCCATCTTTTCTTTGATTGGATCTTTCTTTTCCGGTACAGGTGTATGTACAGGTTTATCATAAGATTCTTCTTTGCCATGCGTGCAGGCACTGTTAAGAAGAAAGAATGATAATGCAATTAGAAACAGACTTCTTTTCATATGTGATTCCCTTTATGAATAAATATGGGTTGATATTTATTTCGGGTTTATACAAATTTAGGTGGTATTCTGCTGTCACCAGAAGGTGCAACCACCTTTTTTCGTAAATGCCCTTTATTTCTTATACGATATAAAAGGTTAAAGACAGAGCTTTTCTGTCTTGTCCCCCCCCCTATTATATAGTCCCCCCTTCCAGATGAAAAGGAAGTCTGTCAACCCCAGTATGACAGTACTTCCTTTTCGTTTACTGTATTGCTTCAAAACCCTTTGTATAATTATCTCTTTCTTCCTGTGCTTCTTCATCATTGATCTTGCGTTCATGCGCGTCATACTGCGGATAGCCCGCCGAATAGACTACCTTGCCATCCTTGAAGAATACAACAAACGGAACATCAAGATGTGCCTTGCCATCTTCATCTGTCGGGAATAAATCACCAATAGCATCCACAAGCTGATCATAATCCTTTAAATCAAGATTGCTGTCCCAGGATGGATCAGATCTTGTATCGATATAATCAACCTTTGCATTATATTTTAAAGCTGTCTCATTTAATATCGGCATCGCATCACGGCACCATGGGCAGGATGAAAAGCCAAAGTATGTCACAAACGTATCCCCGTCAATCATCTTATGCAGCATATTCCTGACATCAGAATTGACAAATACATATTCTGTATCCGGATCATAAGATTCATATCCGCTCATATCAGATGCCTTACCTACCTCTTCTGTCTTTGCCGTTCCAGTATCATCTGTATTGCAGTTTTCAGAAGAGTCCTGCCATTCACATCCCATACGGGAAGAAGAACTTTTGGATGCGGCAGTATCATTTGATGCACACCCTGTCATTAACATCATTGCAAGTAATACAGGTAAAGCTTTTTTCATATGTTTCCGCCTCCTTGACAAGCATTATACAGAATCCATGGCATTCTGTCTTATATTTTGTCATGATATAATGCGTTCAAAGAGGAACGATATGACAAGACAATATTGGAAACCAGCAAATCTGTTAAACCCTGTACCATGCGTATTAATCTCCTGTGCAGATGAAGAAGGCAATGCAAATTTTATGACTGCCGCCTGGGCAGGAACTGTTTGTTCTGATCCGGTTATGGTATCTGTATCCATAAGGAAAAGCAGATATTCTCATGACATTATTGAGAAAACAGGTGAATTTGTCATGAATCTGACCACAGAAGATATGGTACGGGCAGTAGATTACGCCGGTATTTACAGTGGGCGTAAGACAGATAAATTCAATCTGAAAGGAAGACTGCATTTAACAAAAGAAAAGGCACATATCGTTCATGCACCATGTATCAAAGAATCACCGATATGTCTTGAATGTAAGGTAAAACAGATATTGCGCTTAGGCAGTCATGATATGTTTGTCGCAGAAGTTGTCAGCACAGATGTAGATGACAGACTGTTAGATGAAACCGGCAGACTGGATCTGCACAGGGCACATTTAATTGCCTATTCTCATGGTGAATATTTTGCGCTTGGAAAGAAACTTGGCAAGTTTGGTTTTACTTCCTTAAAGACAGAAAAAAAGGCCAATCTGAAAGATAAATTTGATAATAATAAGAAAAAGCATCATCGCAAGAAATCTCAGCGATGATGACTGACATGTTTTACAACTCTGGCAGGTCCTGCTTTTCTGACTCTGTAATGGCCGCCCGATTGTTTCTTATATGGCTTGTCAGCTTCTTTTTCAGCTACTTCATCAGCCTTCTTATCAGCTAATGTATATGTACCATCTTCTAGGGCAATAAACCAGCCTGCTTTTAATGGGGCACCGCAATTCGGACATAAGGCAAAGCCTTCTAACGGCATACCATCCGTATCATTGATCTGCATGTACCCGCATACATCACAATACATACCTCTTACAAAATGGTCTTTTACTACAGCTGTTTCTTTTTTTTCTTCTGTCTTCTTTTCCTTTTTCTTTTTCTTTCCAAACCAGAACATGTTAATTTCTCCCGGGTTCTAATATTACTACAGGATACGATCAAATGTGTGTGAATCCTGTCTGAACTTTATGAAATCAATCATTAATCTTCAGTAAATCAGAAAGATGATAGATAACTCTTGGCATGTATGTTCCATCATGACGGATACGGTTTAACCGTTTCCTTCTTTCATAACCAGGCAACTGATCAGTATTCATGAAATAACTGTCTATCTGATGATCATAGGCACTCTGTATATCCGTTTCGTAAGAGTTGCCGATTAATACCGTATGTTTCTTTTTCAGGTGATATTTATTTATTAAACCACCCAGAAATCCAGGTGCTGGTTTACAAAGCTGCTTTTGTGAAGAAAGCCAGATATCATCAAACAGATTCATAAGACCATTTCTTTCAAGTTCCGGATATGTAAAGACAGCTTGAGCATCTGAAAGTATAAATAAACGGCATCCTTTTTCTTTCAGCTGTTTCAACGTAGATAATGTATCTTCATAAGGATGACAATAGTCACAGGATAAAGAGCGGAAGACAGAAGCTGTATGATACGTCCAGTGCAATGCCTCTTCTCTTCCCCATCCATCCGGTTTATGAATTGATGCATGGGTATGCGGTGCTTCGATTAACAAGCGTAAGAAAACAGTATCGAGATTAATCTCGGAATGTAAGTTGCCTGATGCTTTCTGGATGCGGGTCTGTTCAGACATGCATACATAATGATAGGCATCCTTCATTTCATCAGGTGTATAGTCAGCTCCATAACATGCATACAGGTCTGCCATTGTCTTCCATAACAATGGTTTTGTTTCATCTGTATGAATATCAAGAAGGGTACCATAAAGGTCAAAGATATAGTTTTTGTAAGTCATGCATACGTTATTATAACGGATATACACACATAAGTGATTCTGTTGTTGCATATTACTTTGCCATGTTGACGGAATTGCTATAATAAATAGGCACGCTGAAATATGCAGAAAGAAGGTAAAAATATGACTAAGGTAGATGTCATCAGCGGTTTCTTAGGCGCTGGTAAAACAACATTAATCAAGAAATTAATTGCGGATGTATTCGCAGGCAGGAAAGTAGTACTTGTTGAAAATGAATTTGGTGAAATAGGTATTGACGGAGGCTTCTTAAAGGAAGCTGGTATTGTAATCAATGAAGTGAATGGCGGCTGTATCTGCTGTACATTACAGGGTGACTTCCAAAAGGCATTAAAGAAAGTAGTAGATGAGTATCATCCGGATCATATCATCATTGAACCATCCGGTGTAGGCAGACTGTCTGATATTCTTTCTATTGTTAAATCTGTAGATGGTCTTGAATTAAACAGCTACAGTGCTGTTGTTGACGCAAAGAGATGCAAGACTTATCACAAAAACTTCAAGGATTTCTTTGATGATCAGATTGCGACAGCTACCTGTGTCATCTTATCCAGAACCCAGATGACAGATGATGAGACACTGAATGAGGATCTGGAAATCATCCGTTCTTTGAATCCGGATGCACGTATCATCACAACACCTTGGGATGAATTAAACGGCAAGGCTATCTTTGAAGCTATGGAAGGTTCCGCTAATGGTTTCCCTGAGAATATCAAGGCTGCTGATGATCATTCTGTAGAAGAACATAACCATCATCATGAGTCAAATGAAGAAGAGACAAAGGCAAATGAAGGCCTGTCTGAAGGCAATCGTATTCATCTGAACATCGATGATGACGATGATGAAGATGAGGCTCATGACGATATCCCTGATGCGGATGACGTATTTGATTCCATTGGTATTGAGACAGTTAATAAATATGATGAAAACGATATCCGCAAGGCATTGTCTGGTCTTGGTGATAATATCGTAAGAGCCAAGGGTATTGTCCCTGGTAAGGATGGTCAGTGGCTGTTCTTTGACTATGTACCTGGTGATACAGATATCCGTCATGGTGATCCTGCTTATACAGGTTTAATTACGGTTATTGGTACAGAAGTTGATGTAGAAGAGATCAAGAAACTCTTCCAGGTGAAGTAATGGCTTCTCCTGTATATCTTTTTACAGGATTTCTGGATTCCGGAAAGACAACTTTAATTAAGGATACACTTTCCGATCCATCCTTCATGGATGGCGTATCCAGAACCCTGATTATCTGTTTTGAACAGGGTGAAGTTCCTTATGAAGAAAAATGGCTGGATGAGCATCATACCTTTGTGGAATACATTGATGATGCAGATACATTCACAATAGAAAAGATGCGTGAATTAGATACCATCTATCATCCTGCCCAGGTCTTCATTGAATGGAACGGTACCCTTGCTGTACCAGATCTGATTCTTTCAGATCTTCCTGATTTCTGGCCTTTAGTACAGATATTAACAACCGTAGATGCCTCTACATTCTCTACCTTCATGGGTCCGTTAAGACAGATGATGTATGAACAGCTGCGCTGGTCAGATACTGTCATATGCAACAGATGTACACCTGATACATCCGGCACCATGTTAAGAGGCAATATCAAGGCTATTAACCGCAAGGCACAGATTTACTATGAAGGTAACTTCGGTGAGCCTGTAAAGCTGAAGGATGGTGGTCTGCCATTCAATATCAATGATCCTGTCATTGATATCAAGGATGATGACTATGGTCTCTGGTATATGGATGCTGTAGAAGATCCTGAAAAGTATAATGGCAGGGAAATCATCTTACGCGGCTATTATGCAGAGAATATACCTGGTTATAAACAGACATTCATTCTCGGCCGCAGAGCCATGGTATGCTGTGCCCAGGATACTTCCCTGTGCGGTATCACTGTTACAGGTGTAAAGATCTGGGAGATGAAGATTGGTGACTGGATTGAAGTACAGGGCAAGTTAAAAACAGTTCCACTTGAAAACGGTGGCAAGACTGTTGTCCTCTACGCAGACAGAGTTGCGAGATACCACAAGCCTGAAGAAGAATTTGTTACATTCTCATAATTATAAAGCTCTGGGTTTTGATCCAGAGCTTTTTTCACATTGATTTACCATAAAAAGTTGTGTGAACTGTGCTAGACTATTTACCGTAACTTTGAAAGATGAAAATATGATGAAAAAATTAAAAGAGATATTTAACATTAAAAGAATTGTCTGGTTCTTGCTGATATCCGGTTTATTCCTCGTATTCTATACACCGCATCTGGATTTCAGGGTCAATCTTGATTCTGTATCTGACGGTGAAATTGTATTGGCAAACTACAATACAGACCGTGGTGAAGAGATCTTCGAGAACTATAACTATGCAGGACACAAGACATGGTACGATGTTTCTTCTTCTACAAAGGAGATCAACATTGACAATGTTCCGATTGTCACAGATTCCCTGCAGATGAAACTGCAGAATCTGCAGTACATGAATATTAAAGACATTACGATTAACTTCGGTCCGTTTACATTAAAGAAGTACACATCTGAGACTCTGACATCACAGATTGCCGGTTCCCAGGGACTGGATATATCTTTTGAAGATGATCTGATTCATCTGAATCTGGAGGACCAGCAGGGATGGATACAGTTCCAGGTAGAAGAGTATATGCCTAAGGCATATATCATGCTGACATATGTACTGGTATTGTTAATATCATGGATTGTAGCTTCTCTGATTGTGAAACATATGTCTCTGATTGAGAAGATTCCTCTGAATGAAATCATGCTGATAGCAGGACCATGCTGGATATTCTTTATGGCAGAGAATATTCTTGGCAATGTATTCTATATTGCTTTAGGCATGAGGCTATTGAATGTCGGTTTGATGATTGTCATTTACAAGATCATATGGCTGATATTCCGAAGGAAACCGTTTGCGTTTAACTTTACAAATCTGATCTTTATTTTATATGCAATTGTTTCTACCTTTGTAGTCCGTTTCCGCAATCGTCCGATTGCCCCATGGGACTTCAGTGCCATTGGTACTGCATTCGATGTTGCGGGCAACTACAACATTGAAATCAACTACATGATGGTTATCGGATTGATCACATGTCTCATTCTGTATATCGTCATGCGGGCTGTACCAAGAGACAAGACAAAGATCAACAAGTGGTATGTTGCTTATCCGGCTATTATTATTGCGATTGCCGTATTCTTCAATTCCATTGGTTCTTATTATCTCTGGGATATCCGTTTACTGAATACATTCCAGAATGATGGTACTGCTTTATCCTTTACCGGTCTTGTACGTCAGTATATTGAAGATCGGCCAAAAGAGCCAGAAGGCTATTCTATCTCCAAGTTAAAGAATATCGAAAAGAAGATGGAAAAGGATGCTGAGGCAGATGTACAGGAAGGTGTTACCACTCCTGTTAACATCATTCAGATTATGAATGAATCTTTCTCCAATCTGGATGTAGGCGGTACAAATATTGCGGAAGGAATGACACCTTACTTTGATTCTCTGGATAACACAATCCGCGGCAACCTCTATGTATCTGTAAGAGGCGGTGGTACATGCAATACAGAATATGAAACCTTAACCGGTAATACAACTTCATTCTTTGCGGCAGGTGTATATCCATATAACATGTACATGAACCGTGATGTTCCTTCTACCGTTTCCTATATGAATCAGTCTGGCTATACAACTACCGGTATCCATCTTGGCAAGGCAACCAACTGGAACCGCAGGACTGCTTATAAGAAGTTAAAGTTCCAGGATACAGTCTTTGCGGAAACATTTGATGGTCTCGATACAATACATGGTTATCCGACTGATGAACAGGACTTTGAAAAGGTTGAAGAAGACTATGAATCCAATGAAGGAAAGAATCAGTTTATCTTCAATGTCACCTATCAGAACCATGGCGGCTACGCCAATACAAATGATCTGAAACAAACTGTTGATCTTTCTCAGTATGGTACTGGCTATGATGCCGCAGAAAACTACTTATCACTGATCAAGCTCAGTGATGATGCCTATAAGAATCTGATTGAATACTACTCCAAGGTAGATGAACCAACCATGATTATTATGTATGGTGATCATCAGCCTAACTTAGGTGCTGCATGTGATAACCTGTTCTTCCCATATGCAGGAACACCAGAACAGGATATGCAGGAATACATTACTCCATTTGTTATCTGGGCTAACTATGATATTCCTGATCAGACAATTGACAAGCTTTCCGCAAACTACATGAGCTCTCTGATTATGCATGTTGCTAACTTAAAGAAGACTCCATACCAGCAGTTCTTATGGGAGCTGAAGGATGAATATCCGGTTATCTCACTGTATGGCTGCTATGATAAAGACGGCAGGTTCTATGAATCTGTTGATGATATCAAGAGCAGTAAGATCAATGAATACAGAATGTTACAGTATAACAATGTATTTGATGATAACAGATTGGAAAGTCTGTTCTGGCCAAAAGGAAAAGATACAAGCAAATAGCTTAAAGGGCTGTCTCGGACAGCCCTTTTCTAATGCTAATTCATGATTATTGAAATGTTCTGATAAACTTTGTTTTCTGGATATATGGGCGCCATTGCGTACCGGGATCTCCATATTTTATAAAGTTAGACCAGGAGGTTATCATTGTGTCAGATAAGCGATAATCCCTTCCTGACATAGGCCGCCAGCATCTGTCTAATGTACCGAATATATACCAGAGATCAGATGAGTGAAATGCCCCAGCATCATCTCCTGGCAGCTTACGATCAAAGTAATACATATAAACAGGTTTCTTTGACTTCTTGTTTCTGGCTCTGCAGAAATGTTCACATCCCTGATACAGCATGGAATTTCTGCCATTTTCATTCTTTGCGACAGTAATATCATTACCAGTCATGCCTATCATATATGGAATATCATGAATCCTGCCATTCTGAGCTGCAGTTTCAATATCTTCTTTAAGAACATAATCATCCACTACCGGTTCAAACAGAAGTCCCTTCTGTTCTTCATATAAAGAAGGTAAGACATCTACAAGTTTCTCTGCAGGAAGCTTACGCATCTGCATGGCATTCTTTACACCACAAAGATTCATGATCTTCTTTCCTTCTTCATATGTCTGATTTAAAGATACTCTTCTGATCAGACCGTTATCGATACCGCCGCCGCTTTGTAATATGGCACTGTGAATCAGGCCTTCGGTTAATGGTGAAGATACTAATGCCTGTACGCATATTGCGCCAGCACTCTGTCCAAAGACCGTAATCCTGTCCGCATCGCCGCCAAAGTTATGGATATTCTTCCATACCCATTGCAATGCCATAATCTGGTCCAGAAGACCGTAATTACCGGTTGTACGATGGGTATTCTCACGTCTTAATGTTTCATCCGCAAAGAATCCAAATACGCCTGTACGGTAATTTATTGTGACTAAGATGACTCCATTAGCCGCAAACTTACGACCATCAAATTCCATCTCACTGCCGCATCCATGATCAAAAGAACCGCCATGAATCCAGAGTGCTACCGGATATCTTCCTTTCTTTACAGGTGCCCATATATTCAGATATAAGCAGTCTTCACTCATATTCGGAAAAGGATAATCCTTGTTTCCATAAAACTCTTTATGCCAGAAAGGATCTTTTGTGGGATCTGGTTGTGGACATGCATTGCCAAATTCCAGAGCCTTGCGCACACCAGTCCATGGAAGCTTTCTCCCCGGTGCCCTGAAACGTAATTCTCCTACCGGTGGTTCCGCATACGGAACACCACGAAAAATCATGCATTCTCCTTTTCTTTCACCTTCGAGAATGCCTTGTTCTGTTCTTACCTGTATTGTATCCATGAATCAATCATCTCCCTGTAATGAGAAAGAACTGTTCTCATACATTCTGTGTACTGAAATCAAAGAAAGAATGGCTCATCAGATCCATGATCATCTGTTTGATTTCAGAAACAGTTCTCGCTCCACCTGTCTCTTGTGCAAAAGCACGTACAGCAAAGGCTAACGATTCACCATAGTACTTGGCTAACAGTTCATCACTGTACTTTGAAAGATATCCCTTCTTACGATACATTCCAAAATAATCTCTCATCACCTGATAGAGATTGGAACGAATCATATCCTCAAAACTGTTCTGACCAGTAACTCTGTATCCGGCTCTGTAAAACTGCTTGTTTTCATTAATCGTTGTAAAAGCAATCGTCAGAACTTCATCAATATTTCCTTTTTGAAGCGATCCCCTGGTACTTTCAACCAGATCGTGATACACAATCCAGTTCAGACAGTCATACTTATCATCAAAGTAATTATAGAATGTCGCCCTGATAACACCTGTACGATCACAGATCTGTTTAATCGTAATCTTTTCAAACAGATGCATGATCATCAGTTCCCTCAGGTTCTCTGCCAGGGATAACTTCATCAGTCCCTTATGGTATTCCATCGCTTACCCCAGTACGTATACAGCAATCATATAAATGCTGAAGAAGACCATCAGAATTCCACCGATAACACCTACCTGTTTCTGATAGCCTGCCCCTAGATTATAACCGATTAGAAACGCAACGAAAACGGCAGCGAAAGAAATTAGAAATGCTGTTAAGATAGTCCAGCCAATCGGATAACTTGCAAACCTGAAAGCTGCACCGACAAAGAACACATCAATACTTGTATATAATGCCTGACGGAATAACTGCTTATAATCAAAAGAATCATCTGCCTTTTCAACAAATACATTCTTCATAAAACTCTTTGTAATCTGAAATACACCTACAAAGAAAACGATTAAAGCAGCTATCGTATAATTAATTCTTGCACTGCCGGGAAGAAGCTTTTCAATAAGATGTCCTCCTCCATAACCAAGCAGAAACATACCGCCTGTTACTGCCGCATACAGCAATGTATAACGTAAAAGCTTACTGCCATTCAGGGTTCTCATCTGAGCACCCTTCTGCATCATGACTATAAAACTATCCAGGGATAACCCTGCAAAGATAAAAGCAGCCTGCCACATTCCTATCAACTCCTTATGAAACATGAATCATTTTATAATGACATGAAGCTTTTTCTGATATACAAATAGCTTGAAATGTTAACAAACTAAGACAGAAAAAATGATCTGACTAATCAGATCATCTCTTCACTGCATTTATTTCCGGAGAGAAAGAAATTTATCTGTCCTTGTTAAGACACTTATATGGTATAGATTCCCTGTGTCATGTTTATGTATAAATCATGAAATATTTGTGAAATCATGCCTTCCCTGCAAAAGGAAACAACACTGTGCTTAACAATAATACAGTCCCGCATAATACCTTCTGAATCACTGGCATATCCATTGTGAATAACCAGATCAGACATGCCAGTGAAAAACCTGAAATTAACCATTTCCATCTCATATGCATTACCTTTTCATGTATAATAGCATATGTACGTCCCCGTAGCTCAGCTGGATAGAGCGTCCGCCTCCTAAGGTTGCGTTACAACGGCCACCTCAAAAAAAACTAAATAAGGGAT
>DXZE01000034.1 GCA_019415435.1 Erysipelotrichaceae bacterium | reverse complement strand
TTTCTACTCCTCCTCTTTTTTTTGTTTTATTATTATTCCCTTTGGTTATATAATAGTGAAAGTGGTTAATAACCGTATTACAGGAGGAAATATAATATGAAATGTCCTTATTGTGGAAGTGAAGTCAAGGATAACGCTGCTTTTTGCCCGGTCTGCCGCAAGCCGTTACTCGAGAAAGAACCAGTAGAAGAAAATAATGATAAGAAGGATCGTAAGAACCTGATTATCAAAGCATCTCTATGTGCAAGTGCAATACTAGCTTGCGGTGTACTCTTACATACTCTTCGCAAAAAAGACTAATTTAAAATGCAGCTGGAAATATGATTCAGCTGTTTTTTTGTCTGTTGTTTATCCTTGTTATTCTGGATGAATCATCTTTATTTTTATAACCACTTTTCTGGAAATCAGGCTTATATATGTTTTTATCCAGAATCGGTTCATGTGTCCCTTTTACCCATGGTGTATTCTTACCATAATGATAATAGCCCAGGTATGTATTGCGGCTATTCAGAATGGATTGTATAGCTGTATATCGCCATTTTCTGCCAGTTGCACTAGGTATATGTTCATCATTCAATGTATTAGCAATATGATTAAGAGAATGATGACTCTCACGCATTGCAAATATCTTACGGACGATATCTGCTTCATCCTGGTTTATTATATAAGTTCCATTTTCCGCTTTGTATCCATAGGGAGCACGGCCTCCGGCATATCCGCCTTTGTCTCTTTGAAGTGCCCGCTGGTATTTAGCAAATACATCAGGTGATTCTTTTCCACCTGGTACCGTTTCATCAAAATCAAATTCAATACGGCATGAATAAATATTCATGCTTAAACGGTCGTAGGAACTGATTCTGATATTTGTATAGGCAGGACATCCTTTAACAAGTGCTATCAGGTCTGCTATTTCTTTTTTTGTGCCAGTCAGATCCAAATCCATGCGATAATCATAACGCATATTATTCGTTTTCAGGAGAAGTAATGTGAAAATCTTATTGTTAGTTTTAGTTTTGTTAATACTGATGTATCTCATTATGGTGAAACCTGCAGGCCGTAAGGATTCAGTTATTGACGCATTAAAAAAGAAACGTTTTTTTGCGCATAGGGGACTCTATGATAATGGCTCTAACGCACCAGAGAATTCCATGCAGGCATTTCAATATGCTGTAGATCATGACTATGGCATTGAAATGGATGTACAGCTTACCAAAGATAAAATTCCTGTTGTGTTCCATGATTTTACATTAACAAGGGTTTCCAGAGACAAAGATGGTAATCCTGTAAAAGGCAAAGTATCAGATTATACATATAAACAATTACAAAGCTTTCATCTGTTAGACAGTGATGCTGTGATTCCTACTTTTACATCATTTCTGGATCTGATACACGGACAGGTTCCTCTCATCATAGAGTTAAAGATTGATACAGGAGACAAGGGATATGACCTGTGTGAGATTATTGATCCCATGCTAAGAAATTATAAAGGGATTTACTGTATTGAATCTTTCAATCCTTATGGTCTTATCTGGTTCAAAAAACATCATCCTGAGGTTATCAGAGGACAGCTTGCCTCGCATTATCTTTCTTACCGTAAAGACCGTATGCATCATCTTCTTATTTATTTTATGACCCAGAACCTGATGTTTAATTTTCTTACAAAACCGGATTTCATCGCATATGACATCAAATATATGAACAGTCTTGCAAGATTGATCTGTTTTAAACTGTTTCATAATACTTCTGTTGCCTGGACCGCCAGAAGTATTGATGCAATACAGAAATACGATAAACAGTGTGATATCTTCATATTTGAAAAGTGCCAGCCAGTAAAAGAGAATATGGATAAGAGATAATAATCTTCTAACAGGACTTATATTTCTTCTTTTCATTCTTTTTAAGAGATACTATAATAACACTGTTAACAGACATTGTTATCATAATTTCGTATAATTTGGGAATATTGAAGTACTATGGTTTCAGAATTAAATTTATATACACATAATGGAAAGTTCCACGCAGATGATGTTTTTGCGGCGGCTATGCTGTCGTTAATTACGGATAAAGTACACGTGACTCGTGGTGGTGATGAAACAATTCCACAGGATAAGGCAAACTGGATTATTTTTGATATTGGTGGTGGTGAACTTGATCATCATACGCCAGAGTCTCGTGAAAAAAACGGATGTCATCCCGGCACAAATATTCCTTACGCTGCCTGTGGTCTTGTATGGAAGAAATACTACAAGGATATCCTTCAGGCAGAAAACTGCCCGGAAGCTTATTATGATACTGTGTACAGCCGTATTGAGAAATCTTTGATTCTTGGCATTGATGCTTCAGATAATGGCTTTGATCCGGTAGCTGACTGCATGAATGAAATGACAGATATCACTGATGATGAAAAACATGAGATTGTATCTCAATCAAAAATACCATTTACAATCAGTGAAGTCATAGGTGACTTTAATCCTACATGGGAATCTGACCGCAATCCGGACGATGCATTTCTGGATGCGATGGATTTTGCCAGAGATATATTCCTGAATCGCCTTGATTCCATCATAGACGCATGTGATTCAAGAAATTACATTCTTCAGAATATTGATTACAGTGGTGATCATCTGATGATTCTGGATCATTTTGCGCCATGGCAGAGCGTATTGAATAACCAGTCATTTCATAACCCGAAAGCACAGGATATATGGTATGTCATTTCTCCAGCCCTCAGAGGAGGATATAACGTACAGTGTGTTCTGCAGGATATGGATGACCGTACATCTTATCGTCATCCGTTTCCATCATCGTGGTATGGATTACGCGGCAGTGAATTAGCTGAGGTATGCGGGGTCGCAGATGCAAAGTTCTGCCATCCATCCGGATTCCTTGCCGGGGCAGACACAAAAGAAGGCGCTATTAAAATGGCTCAGACAGCTCTCAGAACAAAACAGGATTAACAGGAGGTAACATGACTGACAGACATAAAGATTATTTCTCATTTGAGACAATTCGTGATCATGACGCTCAGATTATCTGTTACTACGTCACAATGATCGGGACAATTGAAGAAGAAGGCGTTGTGCATATCCGTACGGATTTAGGTGAAAACAACGATCAGAAGATGGCATTTGGAAGACTGTCTATTTATAATCAGGACCGCAAGATTTCCACTTTGTTAAATGAGCTGAACTGTCGTGACTACAGACATGAACATAATGAAGAGGGCTCCAGAGATATTGTTTCATTTACCGCAAGAGACTGGCGCGCAGATGAAATTTATCAATATGAAGAAGGAGATCGTCTGTTAATACAGGGAAGAGCCTATGTAAGGGCCAATAATGAAGAAAAATATCCGGGCAGACAGCCTGAGGTAAGCATTACCGTTTCCGGCATGTTCCGTCTTGGCAGAGCAAGAAGAGAAAAGCATGTTTCTCTTAACAGCGGATTAATTCCACAAAAGTAACTATAATAGAGGAGACAGCATTCAGCTGCCTCTTTTGATGTAATGAAATTCATGAAGAAAAAACACTTTTTATATAAATTATTATCTGTTCTGATATTTGTATCCATTGCTTTGTTTGGAACATATAAATTCATACAATGGTTCCAGTCTCCTGAACAAAAGGAAGTACGTGAGGTAAAGCGCAAAAAGGCAAAGGAGAATACCCGTAATAAGCTTGAGGTCCATTATAAAACTGATGATACGGGTGAAGAGATCAATACATTTGAATATGGAACCGGCATTATTGATTTAAAAGATTATATTACCAGTGAAGATGATCTGAAAATTGAGCCGGAGACAATTGATACATCGGTTATCGGAGAAACAATCGTAACGATTACATATTCCAGTGTTGATATTTATGGTGACAGAGCAGCCAGAACGGAAGTAGAAACATATACCGTAAAAGATACGCAGCCTCCTGTCATTACATTGAAAAAGGACAGCATATCCTTAAAGAATGATGAAGCATTTAATCCTGATGACTACATAGAATCTGTCAAAGATCCTGTTGATGGTAATCTTATGGAAGTAACAAAAAAGCGGCCGTTAAATTCAGAAGGACGCTATGATGCTGGATTCTATCTCATTGACTCGGATGTCAACACAGTCAGGGGTGGCAATTATACGGTGAAAATAGAAGCATATGATAAGAATGGCAATGAATCTGAAGCATCCATTTATGTGGATGTTGAAAAAAGTGTATTAGAAAAAATGGTAGAGGCAGGCAGTTAGTATGAACGAAACACAACAGTTTATATGTGAACAATGCGGATCTTCTTTTGACATCAGTCTTCCTGAAATAATTGACGCTCAGAAGAATCCTTCTGAAGCAGATGATGTCAAAACCGGCAGTATATTTCTGAAATCATGTCCAGAGTGCGGACATAAAAATCTGATTCTCTGGGAATTCTTTTATAAAGACACAGAAAAGGGATATGCATTGCATTTATGTAAAAAAAACGGAACACATAAACCAGGCCTTAAAGATTCATTTTTAAGGCAGCGCATTGTTTATGAGCCAGTCGAAATGATCGAAAAGATATTTATCTTTGATCAGGGACTGGATGACAGGGTTATTGAAATCATGAAACTGATGAATCTGCTTGTAGTATCAGAAGATAAAGATATTGAAATATCCGATATTATCTTTTCACCTGATGAAGAGGGAAACAATCACTTTCTGATATTATCTGAAGGGGAAGAATATGGCACAACCACATTTTCTCAGGATATGTATGAAGATGTGAAAGAGACATTTATAACGAACCTCTCTCCCGAATATGCTGTCTCGGAAAGAGTAGATGATACATGGGCTCTGCATGCTGTAAGAAAGGATCAGATGTTATCCTGATCAGAGGTATTTATGGCCGCAACAAATCTGAAACTAGAATATCTGGTTGATAAATATATGAAAAAAGCATCAGAGGAGAACAGTGATGCTTTATTAGAAGAGCTTGTCGCAATTATTCTGCGGAATGAAGATATTATCATTGATGGTGAAAAACTGTCAGACGGACAGGTGAATCCTGCGCACATTCAGGTCACAATTGATCACCGCTATTACTTTCATGTCTATTCATCGATGATAGCCTTTAATAAATGTCAGGGTAAACATGCATATATTCTGCCATTAAAAAAACTTCTTGACTCTATTTACAATAATTCTGATTTTGGCGGTATTACCTTAAACTATCAGAAAAATGAAAATACAGTCTTAGTCTCTAAAGAAGAAATTATGAATGCCATGCAGAAATGGCTCAAAGATCATACTGTTAAGAAAGACTCTTAACCGATGATCTTTTCTTTTAACTGATCCATTGTATCTGCTATGCCAATGGCACCTGCTTTCAGCATATCTTCACATTTTCCATATCCCCAGGATACGCCAATACATGGTATGCCGTTTTCTTTCGCACCAGTTACATCATATGCTGTATCACCAACCATAATGCAGTCTTCTGCCTGAATATGATGTGTACTTAACAGATAAGAAATTACTGCGGACTTTGTTTCTCTTGTGCGGTCCATAGAAGCACCTGCAATCTGTTCGAAATAATCCGTTAAATCAAATTTTGCAAGAATCTCCAGTGCCACTGGTTCTGCTTTTGAGGTTGCGACATATAAATGAGATCCTGCTGCATTCAATTCTGCAAGCAGTTTCTCTATACCGGGATAAGGTTTGTTTTCAAACTTTCCTTTGACAAGATATCTTTTACGGAAAGCTTCTATTGCTTCGTCAACTCTGCCTTTTTCTACACCAAATTTGGGAAAAGTTTCAGATAATGGCGGACCGATAAAGACACTTAACTGGTCATAAGGAGGCACATCCATACCTAATGTACGAAAGGCATATTGTACGCTTTTGATAATCCCTTCGCCAGAATCTGTTAATACACCATCCAGATCAAATATCACTGATTTATTTTCCATTCTTATTCTCCAACGTGCTCTATTGTATCAGAGAATCTTTACTGTTTGTTCAATAAATGTTCACATTCAGAAAGTATGTTATGTATGCATAAAAGAAAGGAAGAGTTATCATGAATGAAGAAAATACAAATATAAATAACAATTCTGCATCTGATAATCATGCCGAAGATGTAAACTGGCAGAATCCTGTTAATAATGCAGAACCAGTGAAAGAAGATACTCCCCAGCAAACAAACGAGGCTTCTGCATCATCACAAAATACCGAAACTGTTAATACGCAGACAGCCTCCACAGAGAACCAGCCTGGTACAGGAACAGCTCCTGTTTCCCCAAAGAAGCCATTAACAATAACGGTAGAAGGTAAGAAGAAACATACGATCACAGGTAAGAAGATACTGCAGTATATTATCACCTTTGTGATCTGCGGATTATGTGGTTTTGGCGGCGGCTGGCTGGCATATGACGCGCGTGCCCAAAAAGAACAACCAGTTTCTTCACAAGAGAATTCACAGGAAAACATGCCGCAGTTCAGGGGAGATTTTGGAGGATTCCCTGGACAGCCTGAAACAGATAATACCAGTGCTGCCCTTGGCGTTCTGGTAAGAAGCAGCGATGATGGCGTTGTTGTAGAAGGATTCTCCGATAATTCCAAGGCTGAATCTGCCGGTATACAGACAGGTGATATCATTGAAAAACTGGATGGAACAAGTGTTTCCAGCATTGAAGAAATCAAATCATTCCTTTCTGGAAAGAAACCTGGTGATACCTTAAAAATCACTGTTCTGCGTGATCAGGAAGAGAAAGATATCAATGTGGAATTAGTAGAAAGTTCCTCTTTCTCATCTGGCAGTGAGAGCTCTGGAGAGAGTCATACATTACCTGGAAACAATTCCTCTGATACATATACAGGCTGAATCATACAATTCCTTTAAAAACATCATAAGGTTAATGCTATAATTCACCTGTTCAATCAGATGGAGGAGAAGATGAAAGAATACACACCGGTTAAAGAAGGCAAAGTACGTGAGATTTACGATATTGGCGATAATCTCGTAATGGTTGCGACAGATCGTATTTCCGCATTTGATGTCATTCTGAAAAACAAAGTCACAAAAAAAGGTACCGTTTTAACACAGATGTCCCGTTTCTGGTTTGATTACACAAAAGACATTGTCAAAAACCACATGATATCTACAGATGTGAATGACATGCCTGAATTCTTCAGAAAACCAGAGTTTGATGGAAATTCCATGTTATGTAAAAAACTGAAAATGATTCCAATTGAATGCATTGTCCGCGGCTATATTACTGGCAGCGGATGGGTTTCTTACCAGAAAGATGGTACAGTCTGCGGTATTAAGCTTCCTGAAGGATTAAAGGAATGCGACAAGCTTCCGGAACCAATCTATACACCATCTACCAAGGCAGCACTTGGCGATCATGATGAAAATATTTCTTTTGAACGTTCGGTTGAAGTTCTTTCTGATATATTCCCTCAGCATGGTCAGGAATATGCTGAGAAGATCAGAGATTATACCATTGCCCTGTATAATAAATGTGCAGACTATGCCAGAAGCAGAGGTATCATCATCGCTGATACAAAGTTTGAATTCGGATTAAATGAAGATGGTGAAATCATCTTAGGGGATGAAATGCTTACTCCTGATTCATCCCGCTTCTGGCCAGCTGAAGGCTATGAGCCGGGTCACAGTCAGCCATCCTTTGATAAACAGTTTGTCAGAGATTGGCTGAAACAGCATCCGGATAGTGACTATAATCTGCCGCAGGATGTCATTGATAAGACAATCCAGAAGTACCTTGAGGCTTTTCATATCATCACTGGTAAAACACTCAATATTTAAAGTAATGACTGACATTAGAAAAAATAATGTCAGTTTTTTTATAATTTTTGAGGGTTTTGACTTTTTTCTCCATATATATGAACAGAAACGAGGTGAACGTTATGTTCGATAAGAAGAAAAGATTCATAATCCCAAAGAAATTACAAAAACTATTACGCGTATTAACAGCCTTATTAATTTGCTTTTCATTGACTGGTAACAATATTGTCAATGCGGATGCTGTGGACTGTTCAGAGAGAACCAACTATTACTATTCAGTACGGAATAAGGCAGGGGTATTGTCTTCTGCCAGATTAACGCACAAGATGTATAACGGCCGCCAGACGTATTGCGTAGAGCCTGGCATTATGATCAGCTATGATGACGTCTATGCCTCCCAGGCAGTAGCGGATTGGAATGCCGTAGATGCAACGGGAAAAGAAACGATCATTCTGGCAAGTGCTTTTGGACAAGGGTATGCAGGCCGTAATGATACCGTGTATTATGCGGCGGCCCAATCCATTATCTGGAAAGAAGTCGGGGCTACATATGTAGACTGGGGCAGCAATGACAGTTCTGTAAAAGCTGCTGAACAGGAAATCAGAGCTTCCATAGATAACTATCGTAAAACACCAGACTTTGTCATTCATGATATGACTGATAATGTCGATCTTGTCAGTACTGGTAATGATGTACATGCGGATATCACAGCCAAAAGACTGTATAAAATAACCGACCGTAATCATGCATTATCTTCCTATCAACAGGTAGAGAAAAACAATATTGTCTTTCTGAATGAAAATAATCAGGAAGTTAATCCAACTGAAACAGATGGGGTGTTCTATGTGAGCTGTGACAGGGCAGATGTACAGGGAAGAGCTTCTTTTCAATCTGAAATCTATACAACAAGATTTGCCAATGTGCCGATTATGCTTTATGGAAATGAGAAGAAACCAGATGCCCAGAAACTGATCGTTTCCGGTGATGTATCCGTAAAGAAAGCATCTATTTCCCTTTCCGTCAAAGATCGTCCGTTTACATTTGAAAAAGTTGATGAAAATGGAAACAGTATGTCTGGCGCTCTCATTCATGCAAGTACCAATGGCCAGCAGGTATCTGAGTGGACTACAGATGGTTCAGGACACCCGATAAATCTGCAGGTAGGCAATACATATACATTCTCAGAAACAGATGCACCAGACGGCTATTATTGCAAAGAGGCTACCTATACAATTACTGCAGACAGCTTTCCGGATGATCGGATCGTCATGACTAATGATGATAAAATCCTGTATCAGGTTTTAAAAGAAGATGAAAACGGACAGTGTGTCAAAGGGGCAGAACTGGCTCTGTATGACATTACAAATGGAGATGCAGTGCTTGTAGAAATGAAGGATGCATATGGCAACCCATGGATCACGGATGGTAATTCCCGCAGTATTGGCTCTTACTTACATGTTGGTCATTCCTATGCCATTGTAGAAAACAATGCTTCTACAAAGTATTATCTGGCCGAGAATCTTAACTTTACAGTCCCGTATCATGCACCATCTGACAATAAAATGACGGATCTGAAAGTCGTTGATAATCATATTACATACCGTTTTGCCAAGGTAGATGAAAAAGGGGATCCGGTTGAGAAAGCAGAATTAGTGATACTGGATGTAAGTGATAATAATCGTGAAGTATACCGCTTTACAACCGGTATTGAACCAGCTGTAACCGGACAGTTAGAAAGAGGACATACGTATCGTCTTATTGAAAACAGAACACCTGATGGCAGATACACGATGGAAGAGAAACTGTTTACCGTTCCTGATTACCATGATGATTCTGTTATTACGATTACTGCTCAGGATAACAGTATTATCTATCTGGCTGATAAGGTAGATGAAAATGGTGTCCCGGTTGCTGGGGCGCAGATGGAGCTTTATGACATTACTGATGGTAAAAAAATGATTCAGACCTTTGTGACAACAGAAGCGTCTGAAAGATTAACCGGCATGATCATAGGTCATACGTATCTACTGCATGAAACAAAGGCTCCAACCGGTCATTATCTGGCCGAAGATGTTTCCTTCCAGATTCCAGAACATGGCACCAGTGAACCAGTCCATATTCAGGCAATTGACAATAACATTTTCTATAAAGTCAGAAAGACAGATACAGATGGCAATCCATTAGCGGATATCGTTCTTGAAATCATTGATAAAGAAACCGGTAAACCAGTCGGCAGCTGGAAAACATTACCGGATCAGGATATTGAAGTGGGTTATCTTCTGAATGAAGGCAAAACATACATCCTGAAGGAGACAGAAACAATTAACGGTTTCTATCAGTCAGATGATATTGAATTTACTGTACAGAAAAATCAGAACCCATCTGAAATCCCATCTGTAACAATGAAAGATGCCCCAATCCGCTATGCGGTAAAGAAAACAGATGAAGACGGAAATTTACTTGCTGGTGCACATCTGCAGTTATTAGAAACAGATAGTGAAACTGTATTGGATGAATGGGATTCCATAACCGATGTCCATGATATATCATCCTTACTTCATGCCGGTCATTCCTACCGGATCAGAGAAACATTTTCCCCAGATGGTTATTACCGCAGTTCAGAAGTTTCCTTTACAGTTCCATTAAAACCAGAAAAAGATGAGTTGGTCACAATAGCCATGGTGGATCATCCTGTTCGCTATGAAGTATACAAGATGGATGATACCAGCAAGCCTGTTGCTGGGGTGCATCTGCAGGTAAAGGATAAGGAAAGCGGTACATTGATTGAAGAATGGGACACAGATGATAAACCGCATGCACTATCTTCCCTGATTGCAGGAAGAACATATATTCTTTTGGAAACCGAATGGATCAATGGCATTCATCAGGCCGCAGAAATACAGTTTACCGTACCTTTAGAAGGCAATGGATCCACCAGTCTTATCAATATGATAGATGAAACCGTAGCTCTTTCCTTCCTGAAAACAGATGAGAAGGGAACACCTCTTGCCGGGGCAGAATTATCTGTTCTTGATATGTCCGGCAATCTGATTTGTTCTCTGATATCTGATGAAGAATCGACGGGTGTCTTTAAAGACACAGAAGGCAGAGAGATCAGTTCATTTCTGAAGGGTGGCGAGACATATATTCTTCATGAAGAAAAGGCACCGCATGGCTATGAAAAGGCAGAAGATGTTACCTTTACGGTAACCGGTACGATGGCTCAACCGCAATGCATTGTTATGTCTGACAAGCCGGCTGATGTTTTCATTCGTATCCATAAGGCAGATGCCGATCATATAAACCATAGTCTCAGTAATTGTGAAGTGAAGGTTTACTACAATAGTACACAGCAGCCTGTCACAGATGACACTGGCAAAGAACTGGTATTAACAACCGATAAAGATGGTTATGCAGAATTTGTACTTCCATACACAAAGGAAGGCTATTACGTTAAGGAAACAAAGGCACCAGAAGGTTACACCATCACTAATGAAACATTCCATATTCGTGCTGAAGAGGAACAGGGTTTTGTCAAAGAGGATCCATTACCGGTTGAAATACTGGATACTGCAGAGGTAGATACCGGGACTTCCATTATCAGACGTATGACATGGATGGAATGGATGGGCGCATTTATGTGCAGTCTGATTGTATGCGTATGCTTAAACAGAAAAACAAACATGTAATTCTGACTTTTATTGCCGGTATATGTTCATTGCTGGTGTTGTATGAAATACCCCATATACAGGTAGAAAGTGATGTCATAAAAGAGAAGAAGATTGTACAGGATCTGAAGAAAGACATGCCATCTTCTTCTCACACCGCCTGGCAAAGCATGCATGATATAAATTCTGATTTTATCGGCTGGCTTAGCTTTGATAATAATCTGATTGCATTACCAGTTGTACAGACATCAGACAATCAGAAATACCTGCATACCGACTTTCTAGGCAAGGAGAACTCTTGTGGGACAGTATTTATGGACCAGCAGGACAGACTGTACAATCAGGGTATACTCCTGTATGGACACAATGTCTTTTATGATCAGACAAGTATGTTTTCGCCATTGACCTCATTAACGGATCAGGATACATATGAAAATAACAGATTCTTTTCCATACTATTGGAACATGAAATCCGATACTATGAAATTACGCATGTCATGCGCTATGACATACAGACACATGCATTTGATCAGAGATGTTCTCATTTTGAAGAATCAGAATCTTTTGAAAAATGGATAGCGTATGCGGATACAATCAACTGCATTAAACCATTTCATACTTTGAATCAGAATGACAGTTTCTGTATTCTGCAGACCTGTGTCAGGGATAGTAAAGATATCCGCCTGCTTGTCATCGCAAAAAAGATAAAACGTACATCAATATGATTTCATGGATAAGGTACGAATGTACTTTATCCATTTTCATTTGTGACATACAGGTCATTCTCATTTCATTTTTTTCATATAACAGTATAATGATTTACTGTAGCGGGAGTTTTATATGCAGAAATTCATGATGAAGTTAATGAAATTCATGCAGGGAAGATACGGTACAGACCAGTTAAGCAGGTTTATGATATTCCTTGGTTTAATCCTGTCTATCATAGATGCTTTCTTACCGCATCTGTATGTCCTTGCGGTGATTGCGGACATTCTCTTTATTCTGGCAATATACCGCATGTTTTCAAAGAATATTGTTAAAAGAACGCATGAGAATGATAACTTTCTGCGTGTTCTGTTATTTATCCGCAGGCATTTTCGGGCATGTATGTCTTCATTAAAAGATCATAAGCACAGGTATTATGTATGCCCGCATTGCCTGCAGATAACAAGAGTCCCTAAGGGACATGGAAAAATCACGATCACATGTCCTTCCTGCCATCAGGAATTTGACAGGAAGAGCTGACTTGATATTCAGAAAAAGGGAGGAAAATATGAACGTATTAGAAGAAAAAGATCTGAATGCATTAAGAAGTACATATGAAAAAGATGAAAAAGCCAGAGTCGTCAGAAATGCATTAACTAAAAATGACATTGGTACTATTTCAAGACGTCTGGAAGCTGTAGCAGATAATCCTGCAATATTCTCAATTGACTTGAAAACACTTCCTGTCACAAACCAGGAACAGTCAGGCCGCTGCTGGATTTTCTCTTCCATGAATGTATTAAGAGAAATGATCGCAAAGAAATACAACATTAAGAATTTTGAACTTTCGCAGAATTATATTGCGTTCTATGACAAACTTGAAAAAGCAAACTGGTTCATGAACTGTACCTTACAGGAGATGGACTCTCCAATTGACTCTGAAACCATGCGTTTCCTGTTAGAACAGGCTGTAGGAGATGGCGGACAATGGAATATGGTTCAGTCACTTGTAAAGAAATACGGCATCTGCCCTAAGACAGCTATGCCGGAAACATACCAGTCTTCTCATACAGGTAAAATGAATGGTCTTCTGAACAGAAGACTCAGAAAATTTGTCATCGACAGCAGAAAAGCAAAAGGCAACGCAGAAGAGATTGAAAAGATCCGCAAGGAAGCTCTTTCTGAAATCTATACACTGATTGCGGATTGCTTCGGCTTACCGCCAAAGGAGTTTACATTCCAGTATTATGACAAGGATGATAAAGCTCATGCGGAATATCATGTCACACCGAAACAGATGTATGAAAAGTATCTGGGCGTTGATATCGATGATTATATTAATGTCATCAATGGTCCTACTGCCGATAAGCCATACTACAAGACATTTACCGTAAAGTATCTTGGTAATGTAGAAGGTGGGAATGCCATTTCATTACTGAATCTGCCAATGGATGAATTCAAGAAGGCATGTGTAGAACAGCTCAAGAGTGGTGAGACGGTATGGTTTGGATGCGATTGTGGTCCAGACAGTGATAGAGACACCGGTCTTTGGGATGATGAACAGAATGACTATGAGCATACATTTGATATGCATTTAGATATGAGTAAGGCTGAAATGCTTGACGCAAGACAGTCAGCCATGAACCATGCCATGGTATTCACTGGTGTCAATCTCGATGAAAATGGTAATCCTGACAGATGGAAGATTGAAAACTCATGGGGCGACAAGATCGCCAATAAGGGCTATTTTACGGGCAGTGACACATGGTTTGATAAATATGTCTATGTCGCTGCTGTAAACCGTAAGTTCCTTTCTGAAAAGGCATTAAATGCCTTACAGGAAAAGCCGGCTGAACTGGCTCCATGGGATCCGTTCGGAACACTTGCGGACTAACAAAAACGGGAATTTCCCGTTTTTTTATGTCTATCCGTTAATCTGAACAATGTCTTTGCAGTATAATGAATAAGTAAGAAATAAAAGGAACCAAATAATGAAAATCGGAATGATATCACTTGGCTGTGCCAAAAATCTTGTAGATACAGAAAATGTGCTTGGTCTTTTAAAACAGGCAGACCAGGAAATTGTGACATCATATGATGATGCGGATGCCATCATCATTAATACATGTGGGTTTATTGAATCTGCCAAATCAGAAGCAATTGAAACAATTCTGGATGTGGCTGACTTGAAGAAAAGAAATCTAAAGAAGCTGATTGTCATGGGATGTCTTGCCAAAAGATATAAACCTCAGCTTGAAAAAGAAATGCCGGAAGTAGACCGTTTTATATCCATCGATGAATATGCCCGTATCGGATCTATTCTTTCCGAAGAATTGGGCGTGCATATCAGCAATAACTATGGTTTAGCTCCAAGGGTATTATCAGGCAAGCTATGGATGGCTTATCTTTCGATCAGTGATGGCTGCAATAACCGCTGTGCTTTCTGTGCAATTCCATTTATCAGAGGCAATCTGCACAGTCAGCCGATGCCTGATGTTTTAAAAGAAGCTAAGCGGCTTGCGGATAGTGGTGTACAGGAAATTACGCTTGTTGCACAGGATTGTACAAGATATGGGTATGATTGGGATAATCGTTCTCATCTTTCCGAATTATTAAAAGAACTGGATCAGATAGATGGTATCCGCTGGATCCGTATGCTTTATATGTATCCGGATGAGATGCCGGATGATCTGATTGAAACAATCAGGACCAGCCGCCATGTATTACCGTATTTTGATATTCCTACCCAGCATGGCAGTGATGCCGTATTAAAAAGAATGCGTCGTAAGACCAGCCGTGCCCAGATACTTTCCAGAGTACATAAAATCCGTGAAGAAATACCTGATGCAGTGCTCAGAACTACATTAATTACAGGCTTCCCTGGTGAAACATTAGAAGAACATGAAGAAAATGTTTCCCTGGTGAAGGAAATCGGCTGGGATCATCTTGGGGTATTTACGTATTCCAGAGAAGAGGGTACAGCTGCCTATGATATGGATGATAATGTCAGTCCTGAAGAAAAAGAGAGAAGAAAGGCTGAGATTATGTCCATACAGGAAGGTATTGCGGAAGAAAGATTAAGCAGGGAAATCGGACATACAGAAACTGTATTGATTGAAAGATATGATCCGTTAACACATATGTTTGTTGGCAGAACATGGAAAATGGCACCGGATAATGTTGATGGCAATATCCGCTTTCATCCATGTAAAGATCATGAAGTAGGAACATTTACCAGCGTCATCATTACAAAGACAGCTGGTCAGAATCTGATAGGTGATGAAATACAGGAGGAATCACAATCATGAAATGTTACATCGGAGTAGACCTTGGCGGTACGAACGTCAGAGTCGCAAGAGTCACGGAACAGGGACAGGTTTTGGAACAGGTCAAAGGACCATCCCATGGTCAGGAAGGACCGCAGAAAGTCATGAGTATCATTAAGGAAATGATCCATGAAATTCCAGACTGGAAAGACGCATGCGGTATTGGTGTAGGTGTACCAGGACCAGTCGACAAACAGGCAGGTACAATGGTACTGGATACCAATCTGCCAGAGTTTAAAGGCTATCCTATGGCCAGGGAGCTTTCAGATGAATTCGGCATGCCTGCATATCTTGATAATGATGCAAATGTTGCCGGATTAGCGGAAGCGTTAGTTGGTGCAGGCAAAGGATTAAGAACTGTTTTCTATGTCACGATTTCAACCGGTATCGGCGGTGTACTGGTTGTTGATGGAAAGACCGTATCTGGCAAGCATGGATTCGGTGGTGAAATTGCCAATATGATCATTGATCGCAATCGTAAAAAGATTAACTATCTGAATACCGGTGCCATTGAAAATGAAGCCAGTGGTACAGCTATTACCCGCAAGGGAAGAGAAGCTATGCCGGATGAGGATATCCCGCATGCAGGTAAAGTATTTGAGTTAGCCGCATCTGGTAATGAAAAGGCACAGAAGATTGTCTCACAGATGGAAGAAGACCTCGGCCAGATGTTCGCGACAATTGCCTGTGTATGTGATCCGGATATGTTTATCATTGGCGGCGGTATGACAAAGTCAGCCAAGATGTTCTTGCCGGGTGTGGTTGAAAACTACAAGAAGTTCTCACATACTGCTGTACAGGATACACCGTTTGTTATTGCAGGTTTACCAGAACCAGGTGTGGTTGGCGCAGCCATGGTTCCATTATCTGAAGGAGAATAATAGTCAGCTGTCCGTTCTAATACAGAGCGGACAGTTTTCTTTTATGCTAGAATGTTGTCGGTGATTTTATATGTTTCATATTTCTGATTGTAAAAAATATACACGCTGTCCTCTCTTGTTTCTCTATGAACAGCATGCTGAAAAGAGTGAATATCATCCTTTTGTAAGACTGGATGAGAAAGTGACAGATCTTGCCATGATGAAGCTTCATATCAATAAAGAAGAAGCTTTCATTGGTAAAACCGGAGATGATCCAAAGCTTTCCCTGCAGGCTCTAGGTACTTATGAATGGCTTGTACAAGCAAGATTTGCTTATGCTAATCTGCGTGTAAAAGTGCCTTTCCTGCACCACACAGAGGATGGGTGGGATATATATTTCCTCTATACAGGCATATGGCCGCATGGTGAAGATTTACAGTACTATTGCGATACAGTATGGGTATTGCGCAATAACAACATTAAAATCAATAACATGTACATCATTCATCTGAATGCGGCATACGAGCGTAAAAAGAATCTGGATCCTGAAGAACTTTTCACGATCACAGAATATTTCTATAACTCCAATAATCATCCATCTGCTTTTGTACGTACCCAGGTAGAAAAAAACATACATGACTTAAAACCATTACTCGAAAGTATGGAGAAGGAAGATATTGAACATGTTGGTAAACCATTACGTGAGCGCAAGTGCAGCGGCAGGGTAAAATGCAGATACTATGAAACATGTTTTCCTCATGAAGAAAAAGAAGCCGATAATTCCATCTTGACATTAATTGCGTCAAGATATCGCTACAGTATGAAGAATAAAGGTATTTTATACCTGCGTGATGCGGATATTGATCAGATTGAAGGAACCAGACAGCAGTATGCCCAGATCATGGCAGATAAAAACAATGGTCTCTATGTAGACAAATATGGTTTACATACATGGCTTTCCCATATTTCCTATCCGGTATCATTCCTTGATTTTGAATGGGAAAGATTTGCCATACCGCCTTATGAAGGCATGCATCCATATGATGTACTGCCATTTGAATATGCCCTGTACATATTGCAGGAAGATGGAACCATGAGTCATTATGTTTATCTGAATGTTCATGATGACCGCTATGATATGGCCTCTTCCTTATGTGAAAAGATCCCGGAAGAAGGCAGTGTCATTGCCTATAATGCAGAAGGGGCAGAAATGCAGAGAATCAGGGAATTTTCTCAATTATTCCCAGATCTTTCAGAACGCCTGGATCATATTAATGAGCGTATGGAAGACCTTCAGCTTCCTTTTGAAAACGGTACGGTCTATGACACCCGGATGCGTGGCAGCTGGTCCTTGAAGACCATCATGAATATGATGGATGATCCCGGATATAAAGATCTTGATATTCGTCAGGGCATGGATGCCGTATGGCAATGGAGACATTTAGACTACAATGATGCCCCGAGAGAAGAACAGAAAAAGATTGTAGAAGACCTCAAAAAATACTGTGGTATGGATGCATATGCCATGACGGTTGTATACAAATGGCTGAAATCAATAGTGAAGTGATATAAGCATAATACAGTGACTTGTCAATTCTTTTCTTTCACATATTCATTGCTATAATGTAATTACAAACAAATACCTGACGTACAGATAATTCCATAAAACAGTTTTCAAAAAACTGTTATTTCCATATCGATAATAGAAACTGGAGGAACAATTATGAGATTCGAAATCGTAGGAAAAAATGTAACTGTTACACCGGCAATGAAAGAACAGATTGAAAAGAAATTATCAACTCTGGATAAGTATCTTCTCATTGATCCGGACACAATTGCAAGAGTTGTAGCACGCGTATATCCTAACGCCCAGAAAGTAGAAGTAACCATTCCGACTAAAGTAGGTATCCTCAGAGCAGAAGTAGTCAATGACGATTTCTATGCAGCTGTAGATCTTGCCATAGATAAACTGGAAGATCAGTTAAGAAGACAGAAGACACGTCTTTCCAAGCGTCATCGTGAGCATCTTGCGGAAGCGTTCATCAATGAATCCGAAGCAGAGGATAATGAAGAAGATATCCCGGTACGTACAAAGACAGTCGTCGCAGATGAAATGATCTTGGATGAAGCAATCATGCAGATGGAATTAAGTGGTCATAACTTCTATATTTACAAAGATGAAGACAGTGAAAAGATCTCTGTTGTCTATAGAAGAAGAAATGGCGGCTATGGTCTGATTGAAGTAGATGAAGACTGACGTTCTTTAAAACCTTAAAACTGAATAGATAAACAATACCGGAAAGATCCTGTTCATACAGAATTCTTTCCGGTTTCTTATATACTTATTCGTGTTTTTCAAGGAATGCTTCTACTTCATTGTTGTAAAGGTCTGGATATTCTGCCGAGCAGAGATGGGTACCGTTTTCAATTAACAGCCATTTCTCTGTAGTAGGAATATTATCGTATAGAGTCTTTGCGACAAGCGGTGTGCATTCGTCAAATTCACCTGAAATTACAAAGGACGGTACACGAATATCCTTTAACTGATCCTCGATATCATAGTCTCTCAGATTCCCAGTGAAGACAAATTCGGAGGTTCCCTGCATCTCTAAATAAGCAGGACCCGGATTAGCAAAGCTTGCGGTAACATAATCCGGATATGGATCCAGTGAACATACATGTCTGCGGTAGAATTCATTTGCGGCAGCTTCATATTCCGGATTATCCTTTTCACCAGTAGTTTCACCTTTATCGATTGCTTCCTGCATCTCCTTAGGCATGAAAGACAACAGTTTCTTTGTCTCCTTAACCCAGAGTTTTACACTTGGAAGAGTAGAGGATAATACTGCTGAGGCAACACCTTCCTGGGTTACATTCAGTAAATACAGCATCAACAGAATGCCGCCCCAGGACTGACCAAGCAGATGTACATGATCCAGTTTCAGCTCTTTGATTACATTCTGCATCTCTTCTACAAAGAGATCCGCGTTATAATCCAAAGCTCCATCAGGTACTGCAGACTTACCGCATCCGATCTGATCATAGTAAATGATCTGTCTTCCCTGATCTGCTAATGGATCAAGTGTTGTCATGTAGTCATGACTCATGCCAGGTCCGCCATTGAGTACAAGTAAAGGCAGTTTCCCGTCTTCGCTTTCACCAACAATACGGACATATGTTTTATAGCCTTTGAATGGAAGATAAACTTCTTTGATTTCTGCCATATTTCTTCTCCTTTTCTGATGAAAAGTCTAGCACAACTATTGTGAACATATGGTGAATCTGAAAAGGTTGTGTTCAAAGTATTCCTGTCATCATGAATAACAGATTGGTAAAGGCAAATCCTAAAAGACCCGGTATGAAAGAATGCGTCTGATTGTAAGAATATGCCTCAAGCGTCATTAATACGACATTGTACAAAAGGGTAGTGATGATAATCATGATATTTGTACTTGGTAAAAAGAGCAGGGTAATCAAAGCGCCAAACAATATCCCTGTTGCAAGTATTGTCTGTAATTCTCTTTGGTGAATATTGAAATGATCGGTTGCACACTTGGCACTGATGCTGAATACAGATGCTTCCATGAAACTGTAAGCAACTAACATTCCCGGCAAGGCATATCCATACCGTTCCAATACATCTGAAGAAGGAAGAATAATGCGGCAGTTTAAAAAGGAAAGTGAGAACCATGTCCATATGGCAATCAGCAGAAAAGCAACAATTGTATAGAAAATCGTGTCAATCATATCATGCTTGGCACGGTTGTAATGAAGACTGAACAGATTCCAGTTATACATGATCATAATCGATCCGCCTACATTCATCGTAAACATTAATGAAATATCATACTGCTGCAGGTATATATTGATGAATCTGGCTCCAAATGGAATCATAACCAGAATAAGCAGGGTAATGACGATTCTTTTAACAGATAAAGTTGTAATACTGTTGTTTTTCATGTGTTCTCCCAGATCATTTTAACAAGAGCTGTCATAAAATAAAAATTTTCATATTTATTTACATTTTAACCATTAGACTCAAAAGAAAAGAGGGAGATTTTATGAGTGAAAAGTATAATCTGGCAGCTGATGAAAAAGCCGCCGCATTTATCGGCAAATGTTACCGTGAGGCAGGTTATCGCATTGAACTTACAGAAGTAAAGGGAGAAGATACAAGAAAGTCCATCGAAGACCGTGAATTACGCTTATGTATCGATCAGGTATTGCGGGAATGCTCATCCCATACCCGCTGGTTTATACGCAATGAATACCTGCAGCCAAAGGAACCGAAATGGTATCTGGATTACTGTTCAAGGACAACGTATTACCGGTTAAAGAAGAAATGTGTTAAGGAATTCATGGATAAGACACGCAGTCTAAAATGATTTTGGCATGATTGTCTTTATAATTCATTAATGCTAAAATTTCAGCAAGGAGTGTCAATGAATGATCTTGCATATTTGAAAGAACTCGCAGCACAATATAACCGTAATTTAATTACATTTGATGGGAATACTACCTTTGAAGATATGCATATGGATTCCTATGCAAAGGTTGATTTTATGATGAAGGTGGAACAGCATTGTGACATTACATTTGATGATGATGTCATGCTTGCGGCTCATTCAATGAAAGATGTTCTGGACATGATCAAGAAATACAAGCAGGAGGAAAAATAGAATATGCTGAAAGGTATCGCAGCTTCACAGGGAATTGCTATCGCAAAAGTTTACAAACTGGTCCAGCCGGTTTTGGACATTCAGAAGAAAGAAGCTGACCCGGATGAAGAACTCAGGAAGCTGGACGCTGCCTTTAAAAAGACAGTCGCTGACATTGAAAACATCAAGAACGTCGCTTCCAAGAGCCTGAAGGAAGAAGAACTTGCTATTTTCGATGCACATCTTATGATGGCAAACGATCCTGATTTCAGAAGCATGATTGAAGATGAGATCAAGAACAACAAGGAAAATGCTGAATATGCAGCTGATACTGTATCCAAGAACATGGTTGCCATGTTTGAAGCCATGGATGATGAATATATGAGAGGCAGAGCCGCTGATATTCATGATGTTACTTTCCGTCTGATGTGCAATCTGACAGGTAAGGAGATTCCAAACCTTGCTACATTAAATGAGCCGGTTATTGTTGTTGCCAAGGATCTGACACCATCTGATA
Source organism: Erysipelotrichaceae bacterium (assembly GCA_019415435.1). Classification (GTDB taxonomy): domain Bacteria; phylum Bacillota_I; class Bacilli_A; order Erysipelotrichales; family Erysipelotrichaceae; genus Bulleidia. The sequence continues at coordinate 1,333 of DXZE01000034.1, read as the reverse complement.
CAGGTTCTCTGAACAAGGAATATGCAAAGGGATTTGCTACAGAAATGGGTGGCCGTACATCTCATTCTGCTATTATGGCAAGATCTCTTGAAATCCCGGCTGTTGTTGGCGTCAAGGGACTTCTTGATGAAGTGGAAAATGGTGAAACAATCATTCTGGATGCAATAGAAGGAAATGTTATCACAAACCCTACAGATGAACAGATTAAGGAATATCAGAAGAAGGCAGATGATTACGCTGCTGAAAAGGCATCCTTACTTGCTATGAAGGATCAGCCTTCTGTTTCTACAGATGGTCATAAGGTTCTGTTAGTTGGCAACATCGGTTCACCTGCAGATGTAGAAGGTGTATTGAACAATGGTGGTGAAGGCGTCGGCCTTTTCAGAACAGAATTCCTGTATATGAAGAGTGAAGATGACTTCCCAGGTGAAGATACACAGTTTGCTGCATATAAGGAAGTTCTTGAAGCAATGAAGGGTAAGCCAGTCGTTATTCGTACACTGGATATCGGTGGTGATAAGAAGCTCAAGTATTATCAGTTCCCTGAACAGATGAACCCATTCCTGGATGTTCGTGCTATCCGTTTCTGCTTCGCACATGAAGATGTATTCCGTACACAGTTAAGAGCTTTAATCAGAGCATCAGCATATGGACATCTCTGCATTATGTTCCCGATGATTGCTACAGTAGCTGAATTCAAGAAGGCAAGGGCAATCTATGATGATGAAAGAGCAAAGCTCATCAAGGAAGGTGTTAAGGTTGGTGAAGATACAGAAGTCGGCTGCATGATTGAAATTCCTGCTGCAGCTGTATTGGCTGATAATCTTGCCAAGTATGCTGACTTCTTCTCTATTGGTACAAACGACCTGATTCAGTATTCTATGGCTGCTGACCGTATGTCTGAAGCTGTATCTTATCTGTATCAGCCTTTAAACCCATCTATCATCCGTCTTGTTAAGATGACAATTGATGGTGCCCACAAGCATGGTAAATGGTGCGGTATGTGCGGTGAAATGGCTGGCGATGAGATCGCTGCACCTGTACTGCTCGGCCTTGGCCTGGATGAATTCTCCATGTCTGCTACATCTATCCTGAGAGCACGCAAGATGATCAATGGTCTGAACTATGAAGAGATGAAGAAGATGGCTTCTGAAACTCTGGAACTTGATACACTTGATGAAGTTACAGATCTTGTTAAGAAGACAATTGCCAAGTAATCTGATGGTTTATAAAAGAGTATTCCCATAACCGGGAGTACTCTTTTTTAGGAAACCAAGCGGGAATCCTCGGCCATTGAATGACCGAGATGAAAGCGTAATTTGTATAATAATCC
>DXZE01000033.1 GCA_019415435.1 Erysipelotrichaceae bacterium | reverse complement strand
TTTCAAAGAACTTCTTCGCTCGCTTCTTTGAAGCGTGCTCGATGATATTATCATCATCTGAAGTTTAAGTCAACTATTTATTTTAATTTTTTTAGATGACTTTTACTTACATTGCAGAATTAATAAATTTCTCTGTAATGTGATTAAGATATTACCATTTAGATCACTAGTTTGTAAAGCATAAATTTATAAAAGGCAGAAGTTTATTTTTCTTCTGCCTGCATTTGTAAATATAGGTTGTAATAATGCTCAATACATTTCTGATTAAATGGATCTTTTCTTTCTTTCATCATCTCTATTAAGAGATCCATCTGTTTTTCTACTATGCGCATAATCTTCGTCGGATAATTCATTTGTCTTGCATGGTCTGCATATTCTCCTTCATCCAGAATCTGATAACCGCCATCTGGATAAAGCTTGACATCAAGATCATAATCAATATTTCTGACTGATTCTCCATCATAAATAGATGGTGAGGCAAGATTACAATAATAGAAAACACCTGTATGTCTGATCATGGATATGACATTAAACCATTTTTCGTTATAAAAGAAACATACAGCTGGTTCTCTTGTCAGCCATTTCCTGCCATCTGCTTCTATGACCCATGCTCTGTCTGTTACTGCTACAATATGTTTTTCATCTGCTTCAAGCACGAATCCGCGGCACCATGTTCTGTGTAAGCTGCCATCATGCTTGAAACTTTGTATATATACGTAAGTTCCTTTTTCCGGGTACATCTTCATCTCTTTCTAATACAGCTTTTATATTTTACAACGCACATGCAGGATATCAAATACACAAAAGCTCCCATATGGGAGCTTTTGGTTAAATGATCTGGGTTGGATTTGCTTTCTGCAGTGAAGAAACTACCTTACGCTTATAAGAAAGAAATTCATCAGAAAGATTGAAATCTGCAGGTCTTGGCTTAGGTTCTTTAATAATAATTTCATCACTAATCTCACCCGGTGTCCCTGTCAGCATATAGATACGGTCTGACAAAGTTATTGCTTCATCAATATCATGGGTGATGAATAAAGTTGATAAGTCAATTTTCTGCATAACATCAAGGTACCATGTATGCATGGCATCTTTTGTGATCTGGTCAAGAGCGCTGAATGGTTCATCCAGCAAGGCAACACCATTAGAAGCCTGATATGTTCTTAATAAAGCAGCCCTCTGGCGCATGCCACCAGATAATTGGGAAGGATACTGCATTTCTGTTCCTTCCAAACCAAATTCCTTAAAATCAGGTTCTACCTTCTTACGTGCTTCTTCTTTACTCATTCCTTTTAAGACAAGTGGTAAAGCAACATTATCAATGATGTGCTTATAAGGAAATAGCATATCTTTCTGAAGCATATAAGAGATTTTGCCTGGTTTTCCAGTGACATCTTCACCATTCAGGAAAACCTGACCTTCTTCCGGCATAATCAGACCGGATATGCAATGGAAAAGAGTAGTCTTGCCAGCGCCGCTGACTCCCAGCAGAGAAACAATTTCACCTTTATTCAGATGAATATTGATATGCTGGATAATGGTGCGTCCATCATATACTTTTTTGATATTTCTTACATCAACAAGACTCATTTTGAATCTCCATATTATTGTGGAAGATAATCGTTTGTAAATCCTTTACCTGTTAGGTCGTGGGTTGTCAGCTTGTTATCATACAGCCATTTATAGAAGGCATTCCATCTGTCTTCATCAAAGACGCCCCACTTTGAAGCATCATCCTGATATTTCTTACTCAGATATTCCTGGCTTGCATAAACAAGATCTTCAGATCCCTGTAAAGATCCTGTATCATCACCCTTGATTAACATATCTGCTGCCTTTTTAGGGTTCTTGATTGCATATTCATAACCCTTTGCGGTAGCCGCAAGGAATGCTTTTGCTGTATCAGGATCATCTTTCAGGAAATCATTGTTTGCGATAATAACCGGTGTGTAATAATCAAGTTCTGGTGCAAGGTCTGCAAATGACCAGTAATCTGCATCAACTCTTTCAATCTGGGCATTGATGCCTCCCCAGCCATAGAATACCCATATAGCATCTGTCTGATGTGCGGCTAAAGCAGCTGGTTCATCTGTGATATCATTCGGTATTTTCTTAACTTTGCTGAAATCACCGCCATCCTGCTTCATGACATAGTCCAGCATTGCCAGTTCAATCGGGGAATCCCATGTAGAGTATGTATGGCCTTCTAATCCCCTAGGTGAATCAATGCCATCACCCTTACGTGACATAATACCGGAAGTATTATGCTGAATAATAGCTGCTACAGCACTGATACCTAAAGGTTCATCCATATCTAATGCCGCAGCCATTGTATCCTGTGCCTCTATGGCAAACTGAGCCTGACCAGATGCGCACATGGAAGCTGCACCATTCTCCGGTGGCTGAACAATAGAGACATCTAATCCTGCATCTTTGTAATAACCAAGCTGCTGGGCTGAATAAAGTCCGGTATGGTTTGTATTAGGTGTCCAGTCCAGACAGAAAGTAATCCTGGTTAATTTCTTGTTACTGTCTGAAGATAAAGAAGCTGAATCTCTCTGATTGGAGGAAGCACATCCTGATAATCCTACTGTCATAGCAGCTGCTAATACAGCAGATATAATTCTTTTACTCATTTTTTTCCCTTTCTGCCTTTTCCCATGGCATGCATACTCTCCCCAGGAGATCTACCAATGCCATTAAAAGTAGACTGATAATTACAATAAAGATAATGACTGCAAACATACGATCGAAAGCATATGCCTTGCGTACTCTGGTCATATAAACGCCCAGGCCTTCAAAACCGCCAAGCCATTCTGCAACAACTGCACCTACTACAGCATAAGAAGCTGAAATCCGTAATCCTGAAAAGAACTGAGGCAATGCAGTTGGAAATTTAACATGACGGAAAATTTGACCACGGGAAGCACCCATAGATCTCATCAGATCTATCGCATCCAGATCAACACTCCCATATCCATCCAAAAGACCAACTGTAATTGGAAAGAACGTGGTAATGACAACTAATGTGATTTTCGGTGCCATGCCAAAGCCCATCCATAGAACCAGTACTGGTGCAATTGCGACGGTTGGGATAGTCTGCGTTACAACGAGAATCGGATACAGTGCCCTTCTCAATGTCACATAACGATCCATTAATGTAGCTGCTAAAAAAGCTAGTATAATTCCGATAATCAGACCATACGCCGCTTCCTGCAGGGTTACCGCAGCATGACGCAGAATAATGGGCATCTGGGTAAAAAAGGCTTTCATGACTGCTGCTGGTGTTGGGAGCATATACTTAGGCACAATGCCTGATCCGCTTAAAAACCACCAGATTCCCAGAATAACCAGAAAAGCAATAACGGGAGGCAGTCTTTTACTGACAAAGCTCTCCTTCTTCATAAATTACTCCCTTCAGGCTTCTGAATCATTAGGATGATATTTGCCTACCTTACGGTCAATTGTCAATACTTCTCCTTCTGGCTTATAAGTGATCTTTACATAAGAACTTACAGACTTGCAGCCAGCTTTGACAGCGATCTTCTGGCAATTTTTTACAACTTCCATCAGACCATCATAATCACCTTCAATAGATGTCTCGCATGGTCCTACAAAATACGTATATCCGGTTGACTTGATATAAGCGATAACCTCATCAACAATACGGATAATCTCTTCTTCATCCTGTGTACCTGGTAAAACCTGAATTGCAACACTAGCTTCCATTTCTTTTTTCCTCCCTATGAAATAGTATTGGAAAAATCAATCGTATCTCAGGGCTAAAATAAAAGCTCCTTCCAGACACAGAAGGAGCATTCTCAACAACATGAAACATGCATACATACATGTTCTAACTGCCTGCTTCCCTGCGCCGGCATTATCCGGATCAGGTAAAAAGGGTATGCATCTTAAAGATGCGATCTCAGCCGTCAGCTCCCCCAGCCACTATTTGATTTTTCTATAACAAACTTTATCACACTCATAACCTCTGTCAAGAAACGCAGGAATGTTTTCACAATTCTGATATACTAGTCACTATGAAAAATAAATATATAAATGAACAGATACGTATGTTTCTGAAAGATTCCGATATGATAGCTGCTTTAGCTAATATATCTTCTCTGATTATGAACAGTTACAGTGATCTGAACTGGGCTGGTTTCTACCTTGTAAGATCTGATAATCTGACAGTTGGCCCTTTTCAGGGAAAACCTGCCTGCACACCGATTGCCTTTGATAAAGGAGTTTGCGGCAGATGCTACCGTGAAGCAGCAGTCCAAAGAGTAGATGATGTTTTAAAAGTACAGGATCATATTGCCTGTGATGCGGCAAGCCGTTCCGAATTATGTGTACCTGTCATAGTAAATGAAAAAGTAGTAATGGAAATTGATCTGGATGCGCCGATTCCATCAAGATTTGATGATGATTTTGAAAAAGAAATGCTGCAGACCGCATCGGATATAGCCGATGCATATCTGCAGCATAACTGGAAGATATAATTATCGATAAAGATCAAATACAGTCGTATTTTCCAAATAGGTAGTAGCTTCATCTATAGCATCTGCGGCTGAGAAGAACATGATTCTGGAACCACCAAGTGTTGTTTCCCGGATCATCTTTTTTCTTTGCATGATCTGTCTGACTTTGACAAAGCAGCTGCTGTCTATATCAAGATCTAGATACTTTTTCCACTGAATGCCTTCTCTAGTCGCTACGGATGCGCCACAGATCTTAATAGGCCTGCAATCCGTCTTATATTCTGCTAAATGCATGCAGGTGCATTTGTCTGCATCACATCCGATCAACAGAACATATCCTTTTAACTCATATAATCTTGCGGTAGGTGACTCATCAGCTAATGGGAAATGAAGTGACTGCCGGTTACATAACAGCTTTGCATATCTGCCCCAGGCCGCATAGGAAGTATTCGGATGATTGGAAATCACGACACCTTCCCGATGTCTGAAATTTTCAACAACCTCACCCATGCCTGGAATATCACTGTCATTAGCATCAAATGGAGGTGTCGCCTTACGGACATCACTGTATAGTTCAGGTGATATCGGAGGATTTTCCCAATCCGATGGTTCACTGTTATCAGAACTCTGGACAGGCATTAACAATGTTGCATTTCTGCCAGTTGTCTCCATCAAAGCATCTACAACAGTCCTGGCTCCGCCTATCACATAATGGAACGATGACAGACTGGAGTGAACTTCAATGATCTGTCCTGTTCCTACACCAATGCCGCGCAGTGCACGGATCAGGGAATCTTTCGTTACCGGATCCGTTACTGTCTGCACTGTCTGAGGCATATCAGAGCTTTGCATACTCCTTGGCAATTTCTGTACCTACTGCCGCATTGTTGAAGACAAGCTGGATATTAGCGTCTAATGACTTACCGCCGGTAATCTCAGCAACCTTTGCAAGTAAGAATGGTGTACATTCCTTACCCTTGATTCCCTTTTCATCCATCTCCTTGATTGCTTCATCAATGACTTTATTAATTTTTACAGGATCCAGAGAATACTGCTCAGGAATAGGATTTGTGATCAATACACCACCCTGCAGTCCAAAGTCTCTCTTTGCCTTGACAATCCTTGCTGCATCAGCCGCATCCTTCAAAGCATAATCTACCTTCAGACCACTTGTTCTTGTATAGAAAGCAGGTAATTCTTCTGTCTGATAGCCAAGAACCGGAACACCCTTTGTTTCAAGAACTTCTAATGTCTTGGCAAGATCCAGAATAGCCTTGGCACCTGCACAGATAACAGTCATATTTGTACGGCCGAGTTCCTCTAAGTCTGCGGATACATCAAATGTTGTTTCTGCACCTCTGTGAACACCACCAATACCACCGGTTACAAAGAATTCTACACCAGCTTTAGACGCAATAATCATTGTTGTAGCTACAGTTGTAGCACCCCATGACTTTTCTGCAATTACCATTGGCAGATCACGTCTGGAAACCTTGGGCACAGCATGACCACGCTTGCCAAGTTCTTCAATTTCATCCTTTGTAAGACCAACTGTAGGAACACCTTCAACAATACCGATTGTTGCTGGAACACCACCATGTTCACGAATGATTTCTTCAACCTTGTTAGCTGTTTCAACATTCTGAGGGTACGGCATGCCATGAGAAATAATTGTTGATTCCAGTGCAATGACTGGCTTCTTCTCTTTTAATGCCTTTTCAACTTCCGGATTTACTTTTAAGATCATAATTTTTTCTCCTTTATCTCCATATCTGCAATCCTGTTCAGGATCGTCTGACTATCCAGACTGCGGCGTTTTACCGCATTATCTTCAATAACCGTTACGGCTGTACTAATCGCAAACCGCATAGCCTCTTCAGGATTTTCCTTTAATACTCTTCTTGAAACATATGCCCCTAACAGAGAGTCACCTCCACCAGTCGCATTTTCAAGTCTGATCGTACGATGTGTAAACCATGACATTCCTGTTTCTGTTCCAAGCAGAATACCTTTATCCGCCAAAGAAATCAGCACTTCCTTTACGCCATGATCCAGGAACCATTCCAGACTCTTTCTGGCTGATTCTTCATCTTTAATCGTAATGCCAGTCAATTCCTTTGATTCAAACTGATTTGGCTTGAATATAGCAATATGATCCAGGCTGTTTTTCAGTTTGACTGCCTTTACTGTACTGACCGGATCAGCCGCAATCATACATGGAGCGTGATGAAGTATATAGTCAATACAATGAGGGGCCAGGTTGGCATCCATAATTATAATATCATCCGGATGCAGTTCTGCCATTACTTTGGAAAGCATTTTTTCATCCATTGTGTCCAGAATACGCATATCACTCATCCCTATATGCATATCATGATTATCATCCAGAACAGCCATATACATTGAAGTAGGATATTCATCTGTTACTGTACTTAAAGATGTATTCATCCCAAGTTTTTCACAATCTTCACGCATCATCTTTCCATATGCATCATCTGAAAAACATGTCACAAACCATACATTTTTATTTAATAGAGCACAGACCTGGGCAATATTTCTGCCGACCCCGCCGAAGCTGACACCAATTGTTCCGGGATTAGAATCATAATTCCGCAATGGTTTCAAAGAGGCACCGCATATATCAATATTGGCACCACCGATAATGCAAATTCTGTTCATGTTAAATCTCCATAACTCATGTAATACTATTTTACTCTGAAGAAAGCAGTTCGTTAATCATCTTCTATGCATATTTCTTTTTTTTCAGAATGCAACATCTTATAATACAAATATATTCGGAGGTGTTTTTATGGCAATGCCAATCTATGAATCCGCAGAGGATTATCTTGAAACAATCCTTATGATCGAGGAAAGAAAAGGCACTGTACACAGTGTTGATGTTGCGGAAGACCGCCACTTTTCCAAGGCCAGTGTCAGTGTCGCTATGAAAAAGCTCCGGGAAAATGGCTACATAAAGATGGAGAAAGACGGTTCTCTGAAATTGCTTCCGCCAGGAAGAAAGATTGCTGAGAGAATATATGAGCGTCATCGTGTTCTGACTGATTATTTTGTAAAGATCGGTGTAGATCCTGACACCGCCCAGAAAGATGCATGTAAGGTCGAACACGATCTCAGTGATATCACTTTCCAGAAGATCAAGGAAGATATCAGCAAACGATAAAAGCGGAATATCAATATCCGCTTTTTATTATGCTTTTAATTTCAGAGGAACAATTCCTTCATTATTGATCCAGGAATGCTTGCTTATCCCAGCATATGATGGGAAATGGTAATAGGACATGATTTCATTCTCTTTAGGTAAGAAGTGACTTTCTTCTTCATAACTGAAATGATAAGAAGCAGTAAAAGGAAGTCCGAGAAGCTCATGCTGACGCAAAAGAATATACCCATTGTAATAATGTATCAGATGGTAGGAATCAAAGACCATTCCTGCTTCCACAAGGAAACAATATCCATATTTGATATCCTGGAAGCCGAAGACCACAATTCTTTCAGAGTGGAAACGATTCAGAAGTTTGGAATTGGTACGGATGTCAAAAACCAGCCGTCGCAATGTGTGCGACATAAAATGATTCGGCGTGTATTTCATTGTCAAGACACCTTTCTGTATTATGAATATAAATTAATTTAATTCATTAATAGAATGTTACACTCTGTGTTCTGTATTATGCAAGCAAAAAAAGCTTTTTTATCATAAAAAACAAACAGATTATTATTTTTTTTACCTTAAGTTGCATTTTTTAACAAGATAAACAATTCAGATACTAAAATGCCAGCATTTGCCGGTATTTCATTAACTTTCGTTAACAATCTTTCCTGTCATATGATCAATTGTCATAACCAGAATATTAACCCTGGATCCTGCTTTCTGAATTTCTTCTTCAACACCTTCTGCAGTCGGATAATACTTTCTTCCTAATTTACGGCATTGTTCTATGACTTTTTCAGGATTTTCAATAGTCTCTACTCTTCCAAAGAGAATGACACTTTTAATATTTAATGCCCACTCTCCTTCGTTCCTGAACCCCTGATCCATCACACAGAAACTGGCTTTATTATCTTTCTTTAAAAGATCTGTCTTATTCCCCTGTTTGGCACCATGGAAATACAGCTTTCCATCACTTTCATCATAATAAAAGTCTAACGGGAATGCATACGGGTAACCATTTTCTCCATGAACTGCCATGACCCCACGCCATTCCTTCTTCAGGATATCAATACATTCTTCTTCAGTCAGCTGTTGTCTGAATCTGCGCATCTTACGCCATTCCATATTATAATCTCCTAATTTTCAAAGCCATTCCAGCATGCTTCACAAACAGTCCCACCCTTATGATTTGTTTCTTTTCTTCAAATAGTCAATAAGTTCCTTGAAACGTACTGCTGTTTCCTTTGTACAGATGCAGTAATAATGCATCTCTGCCTCAGGATCCTTTAATGGCACAAATACCCGGTTTCTGTTTTCACGATGACGGAATAAGCATACCGTCAGATCTGTCGCAAAAGCAAGCAGAGAAGATAAATTCACTACTATGTTAAGATCATCCAGATCATTCTGTATGACATACTTGGAATCCGGCTCATATCAGAGATACCTTCAACATCTTTGACTTCTCTCTTACAGATGAAGAGATGAAGGAAACCGCTGGTGTTGATAAGAATCTTAAGTATTACAACGCTTCTATTGATGAAGTACAGAAGTATGCCAAAATGACTCTGGACTTCGACAGTCAGGAATACGCACTATGAGGGACGCAAGTCCCTTTTTTCATACCTGAAAGGAAATAACCGTTACATCATCCGATGTTTCATGACGCACCTGATTCACTGATTCAGCAGATAACTGTTCTAATAAGACAGGATGCTTTTCAAGAAGATGGGCAAAACCATCACAATAGAGATATACCCTTTCTCCTTTGGTTAGTTTTATCTTTCCCTGATAGGCATGCGCCAGTCCTTTTCCATCCAGACTTCCTATCCAGTACCCATTATCGGTGTTGAGATATGATCTTTGGGTCTGATCCGCTTTCAGCTTCTGTGCATAATATTTCTGATATGTTTCTTCATCCAGAGTATGTATATCTGTGATATGCATCTGTTTCTTAATATTCCTGTCATTTTCCTGATTCATCCTGTTAATCTCATCAAAACGATGATCTTTCAGATAAATGCCGGAAGATGTTCCGATCTCACAATCACCCAGGATGCAATACTGCATCACTTCTTCATGACAAGTCACTAATGCAAAAGCAAATGTAGGCAGTTTATACGCAGGAATATCATCAAAGTCTTTTATATTCTTTCTGTATTCATTGGCAACAGACAGACACGACTGGTACAGATTATCTGCAGGCGTTAAATCAGAATTATAGTTTTCACTTAAGAATGCACTTATTTTCTGCATTGTCTTCTGTACATCATTTCCACCGAGATGCGCATCTCCAAATAAAGGTGTTGCTCCATCCAGCACCCAGCAGGCAGAGTCCTTAAAGCCACAGATATCCTGATTGGCATGATTGCGTCCTTCTGATGTATATGCATAATAATGAATCACAGTATCCACTCCTTTACTGTTTTAACATTATGGAAAGTATATTTTTACCAAGTATGCATTTCAACCAAAACATTGAATGATATACTTTTATTAACAAACAAAGTTATTTTTCAGATAATGAAAGGAGCAATGTATGATTCTGAATGAAGAGCTTCAGGCCATACAGGATGGTGTTCAGGGCGAAGCCATGCAGAAAGTTCTGAATACCCTCATCATGTATGGAGAAGCATTCGGCGCCAGGCGTATGGTCAAAATCACCGGACAGATGGGACATTGTGTTATTGCGACAGGCACAATCACATGGAAACCGGTATTTGATCTGATGCAGAAACTCATTGATGGCGGAGCCATCTGTAAGGAAGCATTTACAACTGATCTAAGAGGATTTGAAAAAGGTGTTCCGGCAACACTTCCTCAGAAAGTTGTCTTTGATATCATCTTTTCTCAACAGAAACGTATGGAAAAGGAATGGAAAGCATTAGGCATCAAAGATGATAAAGCCTATACATGTACCTGCTATATGCCGGAAGTAGGAAACATTCCTCGCAAAGGAGAAATCCTTGGCTGGGCAGAATCTTCTGCTGTCTCTTATGCCAACAGTGTATGCGGTGCCCGCTGCAACCGTAATTCCGGTGTATTGGAAATGATGTCCAATATTCTTGGCTATGTACCGGAATTTGGTTTATTAACCGATGAAGGAAGAAAAGCAGACTATATCATTGAAATTCATACATCTAAAAAGCCAGAGCCTCAGATCCTCGGTTCTGCCATCGGCATGAAGGTCATTGATAAAGTTCCGTATATCAAAGGACTGGATCAGTGGATTGGAACTACCCTGGATCAGGAAACAAGAGATTATCTCAAGGATATGGGCGCAGCTGCAGCTTCCAATGGTTCTGTAGGTCTGTATCATGTAGATCATCTGACGCCAGAAGCCGTGGAACAGGGTGAAACTTTAATTAAAGAGAATGCCCGAACAATTGTCATTGATGATGAAACATTAAAAAAGACAGAAGAAAGCTATCCGAATATCTGGAAAGATCCGGATGGAAAGCCAGAACTCGCCTTTGCCGGATGCCCTCATTTCAGTACATTACAGTTAAAGCAATGGACTGAACGCTTACAGAAAGAACTGGAAAACAATCATCTGGACGCATTAACAATCCCGGCTGTATTTACCGCCGCGCCAGATGTAGTGGATCATTTCAATACTGCCTACCCTGCCTATGCGTCCTATTTAAGGAAAATAGGTGTTACCGTATGTTCGATATGTCCATTATCATATTGTGCAAACAGTCTTGTCAGACCTGTCAATGTCATGACGTGTTCCAATAAGCTAAGAACCTACAGTCATGCCCGCTTTTACAATGAAGAGGATTTCATAAAGATCCTGACCGGAGGCAGTATATGAGCAGAACATTTCATGGCCGCTGCATTGTATCAGGCAATGCCGAAGCATCCGCACTTGTAACGCATACTGGTTTTAATACATTAGCCAGTCTGAAAAGTGTAGGCTCTTTCCTGAATCCAAAGTCTTTGATTGAAGACCAGAATAATCCGGAACTTTATGGCAAATGCATTGTCTCAGCCGCATTGTGTTTACCGGAAACCATCGGTTCTACTACCGGCGGTATGGTTATCTTCAGTGTCTGTTCATTAGGAAAAGGCCCTGCCTGCATGCTTTTCAGCAAACCTGCAGATCCTTTAGCAGTCGCTGGTGCCGTATTAACAGCCAACTAGACAGATCACCCTATGCCGGTCATTGATAACTTAGGATCTGAATTTCTCGATTATGTCAAAGAAGGCATGCATATAACAGTCAGACAAGACGGAACAGTCATTGTGGAGGATAATAAATGACAGAATTAAAAGATACATCTTTAACTCCTTTATTTACACCATGGTACATTGGCAATGTAAAGATCAAAAACCGCATTGTCTTAACATCCATGGGCGGAACCAACCTGCTTGGATGGATGGAGAAACCGCACTTTGATAAAGATGGCGCCAGATTCATCATGGAAGTAGCGAAAAATAACGCCGGTCTGTTATTGCCAGGCTGTCAACCCGTCCGTAATCCGATTGGTGGTGAATGGCTGTACCAGAACAGGCAAATGTATAAAGAGTTAGCTGAATGGATGCCGGAATTTCATAAGACAGGTGCCAAACTGTTTGTACAGCTGACCGCCGGATTTGGCAGAAGCTTTACCATTTCATCCATGATGGAAAAACTTTGGACAAATAAGTTTTTGCGTCAGGCATCCAGGCCTTTTATGGATCTCGATAAGATCTGTGCCACCGCATCTCCTTCACCAAACCGCTGGTCTGATAAAGTACCAAGCCGTGCTTTGACAAAAGAAGAGATTCAGGAATACGTAGATGCTTTTGCGAAGTGTGCACAGTTATTGAAAGATGCTGGTGTAGATGGTGTTGAAGTACATGCCGTACATGAAGGTTATCTGCTGGATCAGTTTACTCTGAAATATGTCAATCATAGAACGGATGAATATGGCGGTTCATTAGAGAACCGCTACCGCTTCCCGGTAGAGATAGTCCATGCGATCAAGCAGGCATGCGGTAATGATTTCCCGGTTTCTTTACGTTATTCGGTTGTGTCCAAAACAAAAGGTTTCCGCAGAGGTGCATTGCCAGGTGAAACCTATGAAGAAGCAGGACGTGATATGAAGGAATCCGAATGGGCAGCCAGGTATTTACAGGATAATGGCTATGATATGCTCAATTGTGATAATGGAACCTATGATGCATGGTATTGGTCACATCCACCAATCTATATGCCTGAGAACTGTAATCTTGAAGATGTGGAACATATCAAACAGTTTGTGAATATCCCGGTTGTATGTGCAGGCAGACTGACAACAGAAGCTGCGTGTGAAGCAATCTCTGAAAACAAACTGGATGGCGCAGGCTTTGCAAGAAACTTCCTTGCGGATCCAGAGTGGGTTACCAAGTTAATGGAAGGACGTAAAGAAGACATCCGTCCATGTATTCTTTGTCATAATGGCTGCTTCAACATGTGCAAGTGGAAAGGTACACCTAACATGCAGAGTCTGAATGACAGTCTGCATTTATCCAGATGTGCTGTGAATGCAGAGATGATGCAATGGGACAAACACCATCTTAAAATTGCAAAAGAGCCTAAGAATGTCGCCATTGTAGGCGGCGGTATCGGTGGTATGGAAGCCGCAAGAGTATTGAAATTAGAAGGTCATAATCCGGTAATTTATGAAAAGACAGATCATCTTGGAGGCACCTTCATTGCGGCATCTGCCGAAAGCTATAAAGGCAGATTAAGAAGTCTTTTAGCCTGGTATGAAAAACAGATGAAGGATCTGAATATAACCATACATTACAACTATGAAGTAAAGACGATTGCCGAATTTGGACAGGATCCGGTTATTATTGCGACCGGTTCTACACCAAGGATTCTGAAAAAGGTGCCAGGTCATGAAAAGATGATTGAGGCTACAGACTATCTGACCGGTACACCGGTTGGTGAAACAACTGCAGTCATTGGCGGCGGCTTAACCGGATGTGAAATAGCCTATGAGTTATATCTGCAGGGTCATAAACCAATTATTGTTGAAATGAAAGAAGACCTGGTTGCCCAGAATGGTGTATGCTTAGCCAACAGTTCTTATCTTCGTGAATTCTTTGCATGGAAGAAAGTACCAGTCTATCTGAATACTTCTTTAAAAGAAGTAAAAGATCATTCCATCATTGTTACAGATAAAGCAGGAAATAAAACAGAGATTCCTTGTGACAGTGTGATATCTTCTGCTGGTTATCTTCCAACACCGCTTTATCATGATCCTAAGAAAAAGAATGTTTATGTCATAGGAGACTGCAATCATATCGGCAATCTGCGCTCGGTTATCTGGGGTGCCTATGAAGCTGCTATGAAAATATGATTGAATATGATTTTTAACGAAAGACAGCAGAGTTTATCGCTCTGCTGTCTTTTTAAAATATGATTGAAAACTCAGTACCCTCATGAAGCCTGCTGTTAACCTGAATCCGGGCATGGCATTTTCTTACCGCATGTTTCACAATGGATAAGCCTAATCCTGTACCGCCCGTAGCCCGGCTGTGACTCTTATCTACCCGATAGAATCTTTCAAAGATTCTTGTAATATCCTTCTGGGCAATACCGATACCGGTATCTTTCACTTTCAGGATAACATGATCATCCTGTTTATCTGTCGAGACAGTTACATTACCTCCCTTATGGTTATAGCGGATAGCATTATCTGTCAGATTATAGACTATCTCATATACCAGTCTTGCATTAGCATGTACAGAAACATCTTTCAGATCAGTATGCACGGATACATCATATTTCTTAGCGGAATCCTGTAATGCCTCTATTGCTTCGTTGACGATATCCTTTACATTCAGATCTGATTCCTGTAATGGAGTATCTTCATCTAATTGAGAAAGACGGATAATATCATCAATGAGCGTTAACAGCCGGCAGCTTTCTTGATGTATTTTTTTATAGAAGACATCCTTATCTTCTTCTTTGACAAAGTGATTTTCCAATAACTCTGAATATCCCATGATAGACTGCAGAGGTGTCTTCAACTCATGTGAAACATTAGCCGTAAACTCTCTGCGTATCTGTTCAGCCTCATATTGTTCGGTAATATCATTGACTAATACAGCTGCGCCAGTAGTCTTTCCATGGGAATGTACAGCCCCTGCATCTATATGAATCTTACGATCTGACAAAGTTATGACACCATCTTCATGTTCATGATCCAGCGCTTTATAAACATAGGTCATTGCTTCATCAGGGATAGAATCCTGATCACTTTCCATATGAAAGAAATCTGCGGCAGCCGGATTGTAAGAAAGAAGTTTACCTTCTGCGTTAAATAACAGTAGTCCTTCTTCTATGGCATTGGTAACGGTATTGAATTCTTTCTGTTTCTGATGCAGTTCTTCCAACTGATCTTTGATCTTCTGATTCTGCTGATCGAGTCTCGTTAATAATGGCTGAATTTCTTCATATCCCTGATTCTTTAATGGTTCATCCAGATTCAGATGATTTAATGGATTCACTATCATATAGGCTGTTCTTCTTGCCAGAAGGACAGAAATGATAACAGCTGCTAATAAAATCCACAGAAATGGTGTGATCATTTTCAATAACATCAGCCATAGAGAATTTCTTGTGACAGACAAACGGATAACAGTATTATCAGAAAGCTTTTCTGCATAATACATTGTGACCTGTCCTAGTGTTTCGGAATATCTTTCACTGCTTCCAGTCCCCTTCTGAAAAGCTTCTGCTATTTCTTCTCTGTCACTGTGATTGCTTAGAGAAGAAGTATTCTCTTCATTATCAAATAATACGGTTCCATCTGTATCAACCCAGGTAACTCTGTAGTTTTTGGAACGTAATGTTTCCAGATACTGATCACCGGATATCTCTACACCCGCAGCCGCAAGATCAGTCTGATCCACCAGAATGTTCTTCCATTCCTGCACCAGATAATTATTTACACTGGCTATAATCAGAAAGACTGAGGCAAACAATACAATCAGGATAGACACAAGCATGGATTTAAATATTTTATGCGTCATGATCTTCCTCCTGATACCGGTAGCCGACACCTCTGACTGTTTCAATATGTTCTCCTTCTTTACCTAGTTTCTGTCTCAGCATACGGATATGTACATCTATTGTTCTGGTTTCACCATCATATTCAAGACCCCAGACATGATCTAATATCTGTTCTCTTGTATAAACAGTACCAGGATGTTCCATTAACATATATAACAGTTCATATTCCTTTAAAGTCATCTGAATATCCCTGCCATTAACCTTAACAGTGTGTTTCAGGGCATCGATTTCTATCCCGTTTCTTTTCAGAATCTTTGTTTTCTGTACACCGGTTCTTCTTAATACAGCATGTATTCTTGAAACCATCTCCATCATGCCAAATGGCTTTGCCAGGTAGTCATCTGCCCCTGCATCAAGAGCACTTACCTTGTCATATTCTGCTCCTTTTGCGCTTGCGATGATAACCGGAATATGTTGTGTCTCCGGATGCTGTTTCAGCTCTTTCAATACTTCATTACCGCTTTTATCCGGTAACATAATATCCAGAATAATAAGATCAGGCTGTTCTTTCTTTAATGCTTCAAAGAATGCAGAAGCATTTTCAAAGCCTCTTCCTTCAAAACCTGTACTTTTCAATGTATACAATTCTATCTCACGAATACTGCTGTCATCTTCCACACACCAAACTTTCATATCATCCTCATCTTTACTACAAGTGTAAACAAACTAAGCTGTGACAGAAAGAGTATCCTTGTTAAACTTATGTTAAATCTACGTAAAGTGATCAAATATAAAAAAGAAACAATTCAAGCCATTGCTTCCTTAAAGATCTACTTTCAATGCATCATTGATGATATTATTGGCAGTCATCATAGCTCCCATAGCTGTCAAAGTAACCATGATTTCTTCTGCTTTTTCTTCATCCACAGGATTGCCATCCCTGTCTCCATGATCCAGGAATTCCTGTTTCAAGACGTTCCAGAGAAAATCCTTACTGTCATATCATAGATGGTGTCTTAAACTTTGATGATGTCCTGAAAAAGAACTATGTGGGTTTGTGCATCATGACCTTTATGATGAATGCATGAATATTGTTACAGAAGATGCCTGTAAAACAGCACAGGCAATGTCTTCGAAAGATGGAATCTTATTCGGAACTTCTGGTGCAGCTGCCTTCCTTGCGGCAGTCAGCCTTGCAAAAAGACAGGAGTTCTATGATAAGAACATCATCGTCATTATTCCTGACGGTGGTGATAAATATCTCTCCTGTCCTTTATATGAATATTAGATTAATGGGTCATAACTGTTGCATGATCCATTTCTTTAAGCTGATGGAATATCTGATTAATGACAATCAGACTGATTACAAATGTCAGTGTATCGGCACAAGGCATAGAATAACAGATCCCATCTAAGCCAAAGAACATTGGCAGAATAACCGGTAAGGATGTTCCGAATACAACTTCTCTGATAACTGATAATGCAGTACTTTCCTTTACTTTTCCTAATGCCTGCAGGTAGATGAATGTACCTTTGTTTACAATAGCCAGAGGTATTGTCATCAGATAAATACGGAATGTATGAATGGCAAATGTACGATAGATTTCTGATTCATTGGCTGCCCCAAAAAGATTAATGAGGACATTCGGGAATATTTCAACAATTAATAATGCCACTATTCCTGCAAGTAATTCTGTTATTAATAAGAGAATGAACAGATCCTTTACTCTCTTGTTTTCTCCTGCCCCCATGTTGTAGCCGGCTATTGGAGCACAGCCTGCGGCCATACCAACAGAGATAGAAATTACAATCTGGAAGAACTTCATGACAATACCAATGACTGCCATAGGAATCTGGGTATAGCCATCCTGTGAGAAGACAGGATCCAGCAAGGTATATTTCTGAATCATGCTGTTAACAGCAGCCATCGCAATTACAAGTGAGAATTGCGATAAGAACGAAGTTGCGCCCATAGGGATATATACTTTTGCTGTTTCCGGATGGAACTGGAAGGATTCTTTCTGTAAATGAATCATATTTGCATGTCTCAGATACCATACAGATAAAACAGCTGTCAGAATCTGGCCAATTACCGTAGCGACAGCAGCGCCCATCATGCCCCAATGGAATCCATAAATCATAACCGGATCCAGAATGACATTGGCTATGGCACCTGCCAGGGTAGCGGCCATTGCAAAACGCGGATTACCATCGGCACGGATAATCGGATTCATTGCCTGTCCGAATACATAGAAAATCATGCCTGTCGCTATCCAGAAGAAATACTCTTTGGCAAAGGCAAATGTCTGTGCATTTACATTGGCTCCAAACAGCTTTAATAAAGGATTGGAACAGACAATATAAAGAACTGTTAATACAGCTCCGATAACCAAAGACCATAATATAGCAGAACCAACCGCATCTGCTGCCTTGCGGCTGTCACCTCTGCCCATGGAAATGGAGACAAATGTACAGCATCCATCACCTACCATCACCGCAAGTGCCAGGGCAATTGTTGTAAGCGGGAATACGGTAGTATTTGCCGCATTGCCATAAGATCCAAGATAGGATGCATTCGCAATAAAGATCTGATCAACAATGTTATACAGTGCTCCTACCAATAAAGAAATCACACAAGGAACACTGTACTTGCGCATTAATGTACTTAATTTCTCAGTTTTCAAATTTGTATTTTCCATCTTTCTTTCACCTCCCGCAAAAAGAAAAAGTGCGTATGTCCTGCCCGGACTTACGCACTTATGTCTGCTGCTCAGCATTAAGGAATATACAATTTCATATGCGAAAAATGCAAGCACTTTTTCTTTAAAATTCATGTTTTAAATATGAAACCAGGAATTCTGTATTTCATGAATTTCATCGTAATTCAGAAGGAATTGCATATAATATTGCAGGTGAGGTAATTTATGATTTTAGAACAGATTGATCAGAACTTATTAAAATTAGCAGAACAGGCAGATAAAGACCTGGCAGATATTTATAAAAGAATTGACACAATATCTTTACATAACTCTGACAGAGTACTTTCTGCTTTTATCGATAATAATGTATCGTATTCTGACTTTGCGGAAATGAATGGTTATGGAGAATACGATGCCGGCAGAGACAAACTTGAAAAGATCTTTGCAACTGTATTAGGCAGCGAAGATGCATTAGTACGCCCACAGATCATGTCTGGTACAAATGCATTATATTTAACTTTCTCAGCATTACTCAAACATGGTGATACCATGATCTCCTTATCTGGAAGACCTTATGATTCTTTACTGGAAATGGTTGGTGTTATCGGAAACTCTACACAGTCTTTAAAAGCCAATGGTGTTAAGTATGAACAGATTGACCTGGTGAATAATGACTTTGATGAAAAGGCAATTGTAGAAAGATTAGAGAAGAATAATGTTAAGCTTGTAGAAATCCAGAGATCTCGCGGTTATTCTTCCAGAATGTCATTATCTATAGATAAGATTGCCCATATCATCAAAGCAATCCGCGAAGTAAACAAGGATGTCATCATCATGGTAGATAACTGCTATGGTGAGTTAGTTGAAGAAAGAGAACCGGGACATGTTGGGGCAGATGTAACCGTAGGATCGTTAATGAAGAATCTTGGTGGCGGTATTGCTTCATCCGGCGGTTATGTGGCAGGAAGAAAAGATCTTGTAGAGATGGTCGCAGAACGTCTTTCTGCCCCAGGTATCGGTAAGAGTCTTGGGGCTAATTTCAATCAGAACAATTCCTTCTTCAAGGGTATCTTCATGGCTCCAAATGCTGTAAAGAATGCTTTGAAAACACAGATCTTTGCGGCATATATGCTGGAAAAGCTTGGCTATCACAGTGTATTCCCTAAATGGAATGAAAAAAGAACAGATATTATTCAGACTGTAGAACTTGGTAATGAAGAAAACCTGGTCAGATTCACCCAGGGTATTCAGTCCAGTTCCCCAATTGATTCCTATGTCAGAGTCATGCCTGCACCTATGGCTGGTTATCCATTTGATGAAGTCATGGCATGTGGAAGCTTTACCGATGGAAGTACAATTGAACTCAGTGCGGATGCACCAGTAGTACCTCCTTATACCCTCTACATGCAGGGTGGTCTATCCTTTGAATATGGAAGACTTTCTATCCTTCTTGCCTTAACAAAAATTCAAAGTAAATGATCAATCATCTGTACCTTAAAGCCCCAGGTGGAGGATCAGATGGCAGAAGTGAAAAGAAGATATTGGTTCAACATCGTTAAAACCTGTAAGCAGAGTGGAATAACAGCTGTGACATGGTCTTGCATGTCTTGTTCAGGAAGCTTTCAAACTGAATCCATACGATGAAGGCACTCTGTTTCTGTTCTGTGACAGGAAAGGTTTTTACTTATGCCCTGAATCAGGAAAAATATCTTCGTGTATTTCGGAATGATCCATCCGTCCTACTGGATAACAACACAGCAGAAATATCAATCCGGCCATTTACGACAGGAAGAAAGAACTGGATGTTTGCGGATACCGGGAGAGGAGCACAGGCAAGTGCAGTCGTATACAGTATTGTGGAAACAGCGAAACCTATGATCTGCGATTATATGATTATCTGGAATACCTTTTGGAAGAGTTGCCAAAAGTAATAAATGAAGAAAATCAAAAGATTTCAGACCGGCTTTTACCATGGTCAGAAGATCTACCTGCCATACTGAAGAAAAACTATACCGTATCCAAATGATCCTGATAATCAATGGATACGGTATTTTTAATATTAAAAGGTACAGATTATTTATCGCTTACAATTCAAAAGGAAGCTTAACAGCTTCCCATCTGACCTCCGTCTATACGGATGATTGTATTGTTAATATAATCAGCCTGATCACTGATTAAAAAATGAACCAAATGTGCTACTTCTTCTGGCTTACCATAACGGTGAACCAGAATTTTTTCGCATTCTTCCTTCAGAAATTCTTCATCATACCCATCTAATTCACTTTCTGTACCAATAAAACCAGGTGCTATGGCATTGACATGGATATATGGTGCAAACTGTACAGCCAGGTCATGTGTTAACTGATTCAGAGCAGCCTTAGACGCATCATAATCAAAGCTCATCGGATAGTATGTATTCATACCATTTGTAGAAGAAATATTGATAATACGTCCATACTTCTGATCAAGCATATGCCGGTATACTCTCTTAGCACAATTGTAGGCACCTACAACATTCACATCTAATGTTCTTCTGAATTCATCAGATGTTTTCAGATGAAAAAGATTAGACAGATCTACAGCCGCATTGTTGATTAAAATATCAATCCCTGAAAGTTGTTTTTCAACCTCGGTAATCATCTGATCAACTTCTTCTTCTTTTGCGATATCAGCCTGTATGACCATGCAGGATACTGCATAAGTATCCTGTATATCCTTCTGAAGTTCTAATGCCTGATCTTTGGAATGATGATAGTTAATGATGATATTGTAATTATTCTGCGCTAGTTCCAGGGCAATGGCTTTACCAATTCCTTTTGCCCCGCCGGTAATCAATACTGTTTTCTTCATATTTAAAAAAGAGCTTAAGATTAAGCTCTTGAGGAATACTTTCCATCTGCAGTTGTGACCAGTACTTTTTCACCCTGATCAATGAACTGTGGTACACGAAGATTCAGACCTGTATCTGTAACTGCATCCTTGAACTGGTTTGTAGCACCAGACTTTACACCAGGAGTCGTCTCTGCGATTGTCAGAACAACCTTATCAGGGAAGGAAACATCCAGTACATTGCCTTCAAAGAACAGCAGGCTGACTTCATTACCTTCAATCAGATAATACTTGTTAATACCGAGCTGCTCTTCACTTAACTCATATGTATCATAGGTTTCCATATCCATGAAGTAATATGTACCGCCATCACGATAAGAATACTGTGCTGTCTTCTTTTCAATGACTGCAGGTTCAAACTTTGTATTCGCATTGAAATTTCTTTCCTGCGTGGAACCTGTCTTCAGATTCTTCATTTTTGTCTTTAAGATAGCAGCACCCTTACCAGGCTTCACATGCATAAACTCCAGGACAACCCATGGGTCGCCATCAACCATTACCGTTAAACCAGTTTTAAAATCTCCAGCTTCAATTGCCATATTATTCACCCTATTCCTTTAAGTTTTACTATTTTACCAATTAATAGACAATTTCGCAATGACTAACGAATACAGTTATGCCCTTACATGACATTTATACTGCCATCTTTTTTACAAAGATACTTTCTGCTTGAAAGAATTTCACCAAATTCATCCTGCTGACCGGCGATTGCCTGGGCACTTGCAATAAACGGACTATCCTGATCCAGCAGCATCACATCAGTTGTATTCATAAATACGGCAATAAAGTCATCTCTTAAAACATTCCACATTTTCTCTACAACCCCAGGATAAAACAAAGCCACAGCACCATTGGAACCTTTAGTTGTACTTAAAATATACGAACCGGTGAAAGAACTGATTTCTTCTTTCGTGAAGGACTCTTCCATGACAAGAATCTCCTTACTCGTGTGAAAGTTGACAGTAATGGCCGGATATCTTTTCACCGTATTAGCCAATGCTCTTTTCAAAACCTCTTCTTCACTTTTTCCATAGGTTCCTAATTCTTCTTTCGTTACCCTGTGTGTAATCAGATAATCATTATCTGAGCGTGCATGATACAGTGTCAGGGCTACATCACCAACGCAAGAATAAATGCACTCTTTCAGATCCTTATGATGTATATTCACATTCAATGGTCTGATAATCAGATTTTCCGCAAATGTTTCAAATGTTGAATTTCTTTTTTCATCAAAGATTCGTTTTCCTTTATTAAAAGCATTCTCTATGTCTATTAACAGTTTATGCATTCCGGCTTTCTGAAACACCCGATAAAGTGCCTCTACAGGTAGTCCCAGCAAGCCGCCATCATAAGTCAGAAATAGACCTGTTTCAGGTGAATCTTCTTCATTTCTGACTGTTTCGATATGTACCTCATCATCATTTAAGTGCAGATAGTCTTTCAAAGATTCCAGAAGATATGACTCAAATTGATTCATTGTCATTGCATGTGCGTACAAGGGTGTTTGTGGGTTAAAGGTTTTTACATTTCCATCTGTATTCATGATTTATCCTCCTGCCATAAGTAAGGCTTCTGTATATGTATTACCGGGAAAAATGCAAAACCCTCAAAAAAGAGGCTGTAACAGTTGAACAAATTTAAAGTTCAAAGCTGTTGCAGCTTTTTCTATACACTCTAAAAGCAGTCAGACTGATGTTTCTTTCTCCCATTTCACTGAGCCAGTATTCATATTCATCCAGTTTCAGTGCATATTTCAGAAAACTGTCATAGTATTCCTGAAACTTACTCTTGCGATGACCTTTGCCGTAGTCAACTAACCCCGACCCATAAAGGGTCGAGGCTTGCAGGGCCTTGATTCCCTTT
>DXZE01000032.1 GCA_019415435.1 Erysipelotrichaceae bacterium | reverse complement strand
GTTTACGAACATAAGAATCTTTCTTATCGTTCTTGACAAGCTGCACATGAATATCGGGAATAGTCATCAAAGCATCGATGTTGAAATTGATAAGTTCAACATACTTGTGCTCCATCTGCCAAAGCACATTAAGTTTACCTTTGTTTGGATAGCCAAACAAAAACACACTTTTAACAGGTGAAGATTCAAATTCAGAACTCTTTTTCTTACGTACTTTTGGCATAAAATATGGCTTACTTTCTACATATATTATACTATAGAATGTAATAAAAAATGGCTTATTTATACAGAATTATTGAGTTTTTGTTTAGCAAAAGAAATAAGAACGCGGCGCTTTCATCTCGGTCATTGAATGGCCGAGGATTCCCGCTTTTCTTTCTAACCATCTTCATCCTTTTTCTTTATGTAGAAAGCAGCTGGTCTATTCTTTTCTGTCAGATTGGCATATGCGGCATTCTGATATACAGCAATCTTATCCGCATATGGATTATCATGATCATCAACTGTGAAATAATGATTATCCCAATCTCTGCATCCTAATGCAGTGATAACAGGCACATCTGTATAGAGTGTATTGAGATACTGCTGGTAAGGAGTTAGCTCTGTATGTGACATCTGTGCGAACAATACAGATAAGTAATTGACAGATATCTTATCGATCCAGTCAGAAGGAATATGATAATTTGCCCACATGACAAATCTTGTCATATATCTTTTCTGATTTTCTTCATCTGTAAGACTGTTCAGATTCTTGCCAAGCACTTCTTCATAGAATTCATCTTCTACATATGGCTGATGATCTCCATACATTAATATGATGGTGGGTTTATCAACATTTGAAAAGTATTGAATCAGGTTTTTAAAGGCAGTATCTGTCTCTTTAATAACAGAAAGATATTGTTCGGTTAAAGGATAAGTGCCTTTCATATCTTTTAAATGTACGGATTGATCTAAATTCTCCGGATCCAGATCATAAGGAGAGTGATTCTGCATGGTGACATTAAACAGAAAGAATGGCTTTGATGGATCACGCTGTTCATACATCTGTTCGATATGTTCAAAGTCACTCTCATCAGAACAATACAGTCTGATTCTTTCAAAGTTTGTCATGTCATACATGCCGGTAAAGCTGTCAAAGCCCATATCATTGTATACATTGATGCGGTTCCAGTTCTGTTTGTAATAAGGATGGAAAGCATCTGCACTGTATCCCTGATCTTTCAGTGCAGATACAAGCGAAGGCTGGTTATGTTTGACATACAGCTGGTAGGCGTTGGATCCGATCGGTAAGAAAGCCATGGAATTACCAGTTAAGAATTCATATTCTGTATTAGAAGTACCAGTGCCAAATGTAGAGACATAACTGTTTCCTTCGATGACATTCTCACTGATCTTTAAAGAATCAATATAAGGCATGTATGGTTCTGTAGTTTCAAAGTCACCTAATACAGAAAGATCAGAGAAACTTTCATTCATGATGACGATGATATTAGGATCAGTGACATCTTCAGATTTAGAAGCCTCTTCTGCCTCTGCTTTATCCATGCCATCATGTATCAGATCAGATGCCACAATGGAGGGGGAGGATGTCTCAATGCCATCTTTTATGTCTTTATTTACAGATGCATAGTTATAATTATCCGGAGCACTTAGATGCATGTATTTTGTATTCACAAGAAATTCAGCTACAGCACCTCTTTCTTCATATCCTCTTGTCTGATTGAAAAAGTCAGGGGTAGCATCAAAAGTCTTCGCAAAAAAGTCTGTTCCATAGAAAACAAAGACAAGCAATGCAAATACAGATGCAGTGATGATTCTGTATATTCTGTAAGTTTTTGTTTTCTGGTTCTTCATAACCATGCGGCTGGCTTTCCAGATCAAAACAGCAAAGGTAACACCGATGATAATCTGATAGTTGATTTCATATGTGAAGGAGCCGGCAACGTTACCTGCAGTTGTTAAAGAACCAAGATCCCATGGTAATAAAGGACTTCCTTTAAAGTCTTTTACATACATGTTGGCAATGCCAAAGCATAGAAGAAATACAGATACAAACCGTAATGAAAGCCTCAGACTGCCGGTTATGGCAAAGAATATACCGTAAATAAGCAGACAGATCAGCCAGTTAAACAGAATGTTTCCAGGTACAAGAATATCCCAGATCATGTTTCCATTTAACAGTTCTACAGAACATAACATGATAAATGGGACAATCAGAAATATGAGAATGCTGAATATCTTTAATGCTTTACCATGAAATGGAATATCAAACCATGAAATATAGGCTGTTAAAAGACAAAGAAGAATTTCCAGGATGAACAGGGGAATGCCAAACTGCTCAGCTTCAAAGAAACTGTTATGAATGACAATCGTCCATATCAGAAGTATTGCCGACAAAACGATACCGCTCCATCTGGATACCTTATGAGAATTGATTTTCATAGCAAGATTATAGACTTTAATTTCTGCTATTTTAAGAAAAGTATTGCGTTCTTATAAATATTGTATAAAATATAGTTGTAAAAAATAAAGGAGATGAACGTATGGGATTCTATGATTATAGTGTTAAAGACAGAAACGGTAATGATGTTTCTATGAAGAATTATGAAGGCAGGGTTGTATTGGTTGTTAATACAGCTACAGGATGCGGCTTTACACCGCAGTACAAGGACCTTGAGAATATTTATGAAAAGTATCACGACAAGGGATTTGAAATTCTGGATATTCCTTGCAATCAGTTTGCTGGTCAGACACCTGGTACAGATGAAGAAGTACATGATTTCTGCACATTGAAATACAATACCCAGTTTGATCAGATGCATAAGACAAATGTTAATAACAATCCTGATAAGGGTGAAAAGGAAGAACCTTTATACACATATTTAAAGAGCCAGCAGGGCTTTAAGGGATTTGGTAAAGGCGCCAAGGCAATGGCTATGAGTGCCATGCTTAAAAAGATCGATAAGGATTATAAGAATAATCCGGATATCAAGTGGAACTTTACAAAGTTCCTGGTAGATAGAAATGGTAATGTAGTCGCAAGATTTGAACCTACTAACCCGATGGAAGAAGTAGACCAGGCAGTAGAGAATCTCTTATAAAATCATAACTGTGGCACAACAAACCACAGTTTTATATACTATATGAGTTAGTGTCATCTGACTATGGAGGAAACATGAACTTACAGACATGGATTGGCATCCTGATTCCTTTTGCTGGAACAACAGCAGGAAGTGCCATGGTATATCTATTAAAAGATCAGCTGAAGGACTCCACTAACCGCATCCTTACCGGATTTGCGGCAGGCGTCATGACTTCAGCCAGCTTCTTTTCTTTATTACAGCCAGCTTTAGAACAGTCTTCTGATTTAGGCGCTTTATCATTCTTACCGGTAGCCGGAGGATTTCTTTTAGGAATTGGTTTCTTATTGTTACTGGATACTGTTACACCGCATATGCATATGGATAAGCAGAGTGAAGGACCTAAGTCACACTTAAAAAGAACAACAAAACTGTTACTTGCTATTACACTTCATAACATACCGGAAGGTATGGCAGTCGGGGTAGTTTATGCTGGCTGGCTTCAGGATCCAGCATCTATCACTTACAGTTCTGCCTTAGCCTTGGCAATAGGCATTGCCATTCAGAACTTTCCGGAAGGTGCCATTGTGTCTATGCCTTTAAGAGCAGAAGGCATGGAAAAGAATCTGACTTTCCTTGCGGGAATGTTTTCAGGAATCGTTGAACCGATTGCGGCAATCATAACAATTATGTTTGCTTCTGTTGCGACAACGGTATTACCGATTCTGCTTTCCTTTGCGGCAGGAGCGATGATGTATGTTGTTGTAGAAGAGTTAATCCCGGAAATGTCAGAAGGAAAGCATTCCAACACCGGTACGATTGCATTTGCAATGGGTTTTACGGTTATGATGATTCTGGATGTTACCCTTGGTTAATCAGAGATACCTGTATCTGGAAGGATCTGGGACTTAATTGTTTCAGATCATAATGATTCTTATGATCCTTTGCGGCGGATCTCTGTTCCAGGGAATAGGCGAGAAGCGGTAAGTCATCCTGTATGTACTTCTGGGAGACACAGGTACAGGTTAAACCCTGTTTGGAAAAAGATACATTTGTTAATGAGACAGGACAGTTGAGTTCTGTCTCAATTTCTTTTTGCAGAGTATTCAGGATTTCTTTCTGATATACTTGTTCATTTTCTTCAATCAGTTTTCTTCTGTCCTGTCTCAGATCCTTCATATGATACAGGAGCAGTATCAGAAAATGAATTGTCAGAAGTGTTAAGACAAGGCATAAATACATGAAAACATATCTCAAAACATGGGATATCAGAATATAAATCGTACATAACATTACAGATAATAATGACACAATCCAGGTATCTTTTGAAAACATACCGCAGAGTAATCCTATAAACAGAAAAGATGTATACATAACCAGCATGTCATTACTCTGACTTCCTGTCTGTGCCTGTTTATAAAAGATAACCATGCAGTAAATAAGCCCAGGTGTCAGAAACAGACGCAGGATATTAAACCACCGGTTATTACCTGCTGGATCTACATGACTGTAAAGAAGGACATCAGTGTCTCTTGCAAGTTCCAAAGCACTTTTTGTAAAAGAAGTATTGGTAATGACTGCTGCTTTATCGCAGCCATAATGAGCAGCACCAGCATATGCTTCCTGTACAGCCGCATTACCAACCGGTTTCTCATAATACTTACATTGAAAGCCATACTTTAAATGGTGACGATAAGCGATAATATCCAATCCCTGATCCGCACCTGGCTTTGTCAGTTCCACATTTTTATATCCTTGTTTCTGAAGGTAGCGGATACAGTATTTCTCATAATCAAAACCATCCATGGACCTTATTATATATGGATTTTTATAACAGTCAGACATACAATTACGTTCATGAAAGAAAAACACCAGATAAACATGCTGGAAGGAAGTCTGGCAGATAAGATATTCCTCTTTGCCTTACCTTTAGCTCTCAGTTCCATATTACAGCAGTTATTTAACTCTGCAGACCTGGCAGTCGTAGGAAGATTCTCATCTTCAGCTGCTATGGCAGCCGTAGGTTCCAATTCATCCGTTATCAACCTGCTGGTATCTCTGCTTACCGGTTTATCCGTTGGGGCTAATGTTTCAGCCGCAACATTAATAGGCCAGAAACAGAAAGAAAAACTGCATGAAGCAGTACAGACATCCATGGCTTTAGCTTTGATATCTGGTCTTATCATGATGATAGTCTGTCTCGTTGTGGCCAGACCAATCCTCGAAATGATGAATGCACCAAAGGATGTATTGAATCTTGCTATTCTTTACTTGCGGATTTATGCACTGGCACTTCCTTTTATTGTTGTCTATGATTTTGGAGCTTCTTTATTGCGGGCAAAGGGAGATTCACGCAGACCTTTGTATTGTCTGTTAGCTTCCGGTATCTTGAATGTTTTTCTGAATCTTTTCTTTGTCATTATAGTTGGTATGTCAGTAGATGGTGTTGCAACCGCAACCGTTATTTCCAATATTCTCAGTGCTGGTATGGTTGTGTATTTTCTGATGCATGAAGAAGACAGCATGCACTTTGATCCATTCCATCCGGAATTAAGAAAAGACATGTTAAAACAGATTATGCAGATAGGTATACCAGCTGGTTTACAGGGCATGGTATTCTCTTTATCCAATGTTGTTATACAGTCAGGCATTAACAGTTTCGGGGCTGATGCGATTGCCGGATCTACTGCCGGTCAGAACTTTGAATTTATGGCATATTATGTTGTCAATGCCTTTGGACAGGCTGCTGTAACATTTACTTCCCAGAACTATGGTGCCAAGGAGTATGACCGCTGTAAAAAGGTTTACCGTATTTCCATGCTGTATGGAGAATTCATTACTCTTGGTCTCAGTATGATATTCTGGTTTGGAAGATACTTCTTCCTCTCATTCTTTACAACCGATCCTAATGTCGTACAGTATGCCTGCGTCCGTATGTTTTTTATATCCAATCTGGAATTGATGACCGGTACATATGAGATTGCGGGCGGATGCCTCAGAGGAATGGGAAAGAGTATGTTACCAACAGTTATTACATTGCTTGGATCCTGTGCCTTCAGACTGGTTTATGTATATACTGTCTTTGCATGGAACCATCAGTTTCAGGTACTCATGTGGGCCTATCCGATCACCTGGACAATTACCGGTTCCGCAATGCTTTTCTCTTACTTTAAACTTAGAAAGTCACTATTTGAAAACCAATGAAAAAATCAATTACATTCAGACAAATCATTCTGATCATATTTGGATCAGCACTCTATGCGGCATCCTTAAATCTGTTTTTAACACCACTGCATCTCTATGCTGGTGGGGTTCCGGGCTTATCACAGATGTTAAGAACAATCTTCTTTTCTGATATTCATTCTGTGGATATGGCAGGCATATTGAATTTCTGCTTTAATGTACCATTATTCATACTTGCCTATAAGACAATGAAACCACGTACAGTTATAGGTACGGTTTTTTCAGTAGTGATTCAGACGATAGTGATATCTCTTCTCCCGATTCCATCGCATACAATTCTTGATGATAAGCTTGCCTGTATATTGATTGCTGGAGCTGCCGGAGGTTTTGGATGTGGATTAGTGTTAAGTAATGGCGCAACCTCAGGCGGTATGGATCTTTTAGGATTGTTTCTTGCCCAGAATACAAAGATACAGTCTATTGGAAGAGTGAATCTGGTCTTTAATTGTTTTCTCTATACAGCTATGGCTTTGATGTTCAATCTCCAGACTGCCATATACTCTTTGCTTTTCATAGCTGCTTTCTCCATAGTGATGGACCGTAGTCATGAACAGAATATTGAAATAGAACTGACTGTCTTTACAAGAAATGCTGAAGTATTAACCATGTTAATGAAAGAATTCGGACGTGGTGTAACAACATGGCAGGGAAAGGGTGCCTATACCGATCATGATATGCATATTCTGATCTGTGTCATAGACAAGAAAGAACAGCATGATGCGATTATGAAGATCCAGCAGCTGGATCCACAGGCTTTTATTATTGCCAATGATCAGGTACACGTAACCGGAGGATTCCAGAAGCGTTTAATATGAAGAAGAAAAAGCATCATAATAAACCGATGACACATGCCGCAGGACTGCATCATGCAAGATTGTGGCTGGAGGATCCTAACCGGAACAGAAAGAAGAATATCATTACAAGTTACAGAAAGTCATTTCATCTGGAGTTTCAAAGAGCTGTCAAAGATCTCGGGGAATTAAACGTACCTCTGTCTGAAGAAGTTATCAAACAGGCTGAAAAGAACGAAGAAGAAAGAATCCATGCATTACATGCGCGCAAGGAAAAAAGAAAACAGAAACTATCAGAAGAACAATTTGATTTTGCGGATGAGAATTTCAGTTATATAGCTGGCTATACCTCAAATGGAGTGCCTTATGGAACAAACTGGGAGGAAAAGGGTAATTCTGACCTGGATTTACCAGACAGAGATGACTTTCCTTTTTGAACAGACATTAAGATTATGTCTGTACTATGTTAGAATCATGAAAGAAAGCAGGTGATGAACATGCGGAAATTTATGATGATTATGATGAGTGCTGCACTTTTATGCGGGTGTGCATCCAGAAATAAGGAAGCTTCTTCTGCTAAACCAGTTAAAACAGCAGAACCGGAAAGAGAAACCGTATGGGAAGTAAAACCAACTCTGGAATATGATTCAGTTACGGAGATGAATCCTGAAGATCATTACTTTGTAAAAGTAACTACACAGGATTATGGTGATCTGTATGTTAAAACAGAACCGGAATGGAATAGTTATCCTGCCGAAGTATGCGGATACAGTGGTGATGCAGTCATTACTGAAAAGGATAATGAGCAGTCTCTGGTGAATTATGAGGGTAAAGAATTATCGGATGTTTCCATCAGTCTGTTTAATACACCAAGGCAAGAGGGAATAACCGGTGGAATCTATAATGATGCAATGGTTTTCGGTTATCAGGATAACAGTTCTTCCAAGGCAATTGTATTCAGTAAAAACTTTAAAAGTACAACAGAGACAGATTCTGATTCTTTCAAGGATGATCCAAATGATTCCTCTAATGCAGAACCGTTTTTTGCTTATCTCAATGATACATTCGGGGTTGTTGTAATGACAACCGATGATGCCGGCAACCGCAGGGGCTGGACATTTGAAGAGTTAGATCCTTCTATCTTATCTGGAAGAATCATTCTGGATATTGTTAATAATGTCTATGCATCTCAATCCAAAGCTGTTTATGATCCCGCTGCTAACACTGTGATTCCACTAGCTTCAGGCAACTATCATGAAGGATCATTTGCCAATGGAGACTATGTTGTAGATGATGGAAATAATGTTACTGTCATTGATGCGGACAGTGGCCAGGGTATTGCCGTATCCTATCAGGATGCTAAGTACTTTGAAGATGACTATGCTCCAGTCAAGAAGTATGGTAAATGGGGTTATATAGATTCTACTGGTAAGGAAGTGACAGACTTCATATTTGATGATGCCTCTGTTCTTTACAAGGGTAAAGGATTTGTGAAATGGCATGGTAAGTATGGTGTCATTGATATCTCGAATACACTTAAATCTGGTGAACAGGTCAATATCAATACTATAGATACTGCTATAAAAGATAAAGAAAAGGGCAATATTACAGTAAATGTATCTGATCTTGTTATCAGAAGTGATGCTTCTGTAAACTCAGATACATTAGGCATTTCTGCCTCTGGTACAGAGTATCCGTATTATGAAACAAAGGATGCGGATGGCTATACATGGTATCGCATTGCGACAGATGCCTGGATCGCTGATAACGGCTCCTGGCTTACAAAGGAATAATACATATGAAAATTACAGTTTATCTTGGATCTTCTTTTGGAAATGATAAATGCTATGGTGAGGCATGCCGCAAACTAGGTACATGGATTGGCAGTAACGGTTATACATTGGTTTATGGTGGTGCTGCTGTAGGAACCATGGGTATTCTTGCGGATTCTGTCTTAGAAACAGGCGGTAAAGTTACCGGCATTATGCCGCGTTTTATGATCAATGGCAAAAAGAATCATACCCATCTGAATACATTCATTGTTACAGAAGATATGAGTGAAAGAAAAAAGAAAATGATGGAACTTGGTGATGCATTCATTGCAATGCCGGGTGGTCCTGGTACATTAGAAGAAATACCAGAAGTGATCAGTGCATCCCGTCTTCATTTAATTGATAAACCAGTCTTTCTTCTGAACCTGAATCATTATTATGATCCTTTAAAGAAACAGATGGATCATATGCATCAGGCTGGTTTCTTAAATGAAGATGAATGCAGAGATGTGTATTTTGAAAGCACACTGGAAGATATAGAAAACAGGCTTCAAACACTATGGAAGGAGAAATAAGATGAATCCACAAGTCAGTATCATTATTCCTGTATACAATGCCAATAAAGGCAAAGATCTGGGCATTGAACGATGTCTGCAGTCTGTTTTGAATCAGGAATATCAGGATTATGAAGTTATCTGTGTGGATGATGGAAGCACAGATGGTTCATCTGAAGTATTGGATACATTTGCCTCTGGAGATAAAAGAGTTCATGTGATTCATAAGGAGAATGGCGGTGTTTCCAAAGCCAGAAATACGGCATTGGAAAATGCCCATGGCAGGTATATTCAGTTTATGGATGCGGATGACTGGATTCCAAAAGACTCCACTAAGAATTTAATCCGTACCATGGAGACAAAGGGTGTAGATCTTGTAATTGCTGATTTCTATCGGGTTGTCGGTAATAATGTTGCCCGGAAAGGCTGCATCAGTTCTGATGATCTTTTAACAATTCAACAGTTTGCGGAACTGATGATGGATTCACCAGCTGATTACTATTATGGTGTTTTATGGAATAAGCTTTA
Source organism: Erysipelotrichaceae bacterium (assembly GCA_019415435.1). Classification (GTDB taxonomy): domain Bacteria; phylum Bacillota_I; class Bacilli_A; order Erysipelotrichales; family Erysipelotrichaceae; genus Bulleidia. Next base: position 13,319 of record DXZE01000032.1, on the reverse strand, counting down.
CAAAAGAGATCTGATCAAAGAATATGATCTGAAGATGGATGAAGATCTGAACTGGTGTGAAGACTTTATCTTTAATCTTGAGTATTTGTTACATGTTGAAAGGGTCGCAGCTCTTCAGATTCCTGTTTATTACTATGTAAAGACAAAGGGTTCATTAGTTTCACAAACCATGTCACTTCCAAAAGTAGTTGCCATGAAGACCAACGTCTTTAACTATTACAATAATTTCTACCGTCATATTCTCGATGAAAAGGAATACCGCAAGTCCCGTCTGAGTATTGCCGGCTTCCTTGTTTCTGCCGCAAAGGATGATACTGCTAATCCAATCTTTCCTTCCACAAAGAAGTTAGGAAAAGAAAAAGTAATTGCGTCCTATGATCCGAATAATACTGCCTCTATCTCTTCTTTTGCATATTATGTAGAAAAAGTACATGACAGCTATATGAATAATGTTGCCCTGAAACATAATCTTGGATTAAATGATGTTAAGGTAATGTCTGCTTTATTAACTTCTAATGAAGTGACTTCCAGTGAAGAGATCGCAGACTATACAGGTATCAGTCAGCTGAGTGTATCCGTTATTCTGACAAGATTACAGATGAATGGACTTGTCAGTATGGACATGTCAGGTGGGAAAATGCATTTTACACTAAGTGATGAAGCTGCTGAAATCAGTGATGATATCGTTATTGCATTACAGGATCTGGAACAAACTGCATTCAGAGGTTTTGATAAAGAAGAAAAAGATACAATTTCAAATGCTTTGAATCAAATGAGTGATAATCTCAAGAAGGTTTTATGAAGGACAAGCTCACTGTAAAAGAAGAAGCTCTATTATTTGGAGGAAGGGATAAATGGTGCACATACAGTATTCCTGATAAAGATATTCCATCCATCAGAACCAGTGATGGACCGAATGGTTTAAGAATAGAGATCTCTGATAATGAATTGGGTTTTGGTCAGTCAAAACCTGCGACAGCTCTGCCTACAGCTTCTTTAATGGCATGTTCCTTTGATCAGAAATTAATCTATGAGTATGGAAAGATATTATCAGAAGAGTGCATGCAGGAAGGTATCGATATTATTCTTGGACCGGGTGTCTGTCATAAGCGTTCTCCTTTGTGTGGACGTAATTTTGAATACTTTTCAGAAGATCCTTTCTTATCCGGAAAAGAGGCAGCTGCCTATATTCAGGGTGTTCAAAGCAACGGTATTGGCACTTCCTTAAAGCATTTTGCGGGTAACTCCCGTGAATATGCAAGACTTGTCGCTGACAGTATCATTGATGAACGTACACTACATGAAATCTATCTGAAGCAATTCATGATTGCTATCCGTGAAGGACACCCATGGACAATCATGACGGCATATAATCTTTTAAATGGTACGTATTGCGCCGAAAATAAAGCATTGATGGAAGAAGCCAGAAAAGAGGGTTTTGATGGTACTTTTATCTCAGACTGGGGTGGTGTTTCTGATCCCGTGGCTTCTGCTGCGGCAGGGTTATCTTTAGAGATGCCTGGCGGTAACATCGGTATACAGAAATGCATTGAAAAAGGTATTGAAGAGGGTACTTTAAATAAAGAAAAGCTGGATCAGAATATTGATTATCTCTTAGATATCGTTCATAAGTGCTCTCACTATGAAAGAAAGAAATATGACCGTAATGCCCATCTTGCTTTTGCAAGAAAAGCAGCGGAACAATCTGCAGTCTTACTAAAGAATGAAGATAACATTCTTCCATTAAAGAAAGATGAAAGTATTGCCTTAATCGGCACTTTTGCCAAGAACCCCGTCACAGGTGCAGCCGGTTCCGCAAATGTTCTTCCTTATGCCGAAGATAATCTCTATGTGGCATTGAAGGAAAGAAACATTCCTTTCCAGTATGAACCTGGTTATGGCTTTGATAATGAAGAATCCTTACGTAAAAGAGCTGTATCTTTAGCAAAGACTAAGGATAAAGTGATTCTTGTCTGCGGTTTAATGCAAGGAATTGAATCAGAAGGCTATGACCGTAAGAATATGTGTCTGCCATCTGATCAGTTATCTTTAATACAGGAAGTTACGAAAGTTAATCATAATGTCATTATTATCTTAGAGTGTGGTGCTCCGGTGGAGCTGCCATTTGCGGATGATGTAAAAGGAATTCTGTTAATGTATCTTGCCGGATGTCAGTCTGGTAAATCCTGTGCCTCTTTACTGTATGGAGATGTCAATCCATCCGGAAGACTAGCCGAAACATGGCCAAAGAGACTTGAGGACAATCCTTCTTATCATAACTTCAGTCAGTATGTTCATAGTGTACAGTATCGGGAAACAATCTATACCGGATACAGATATTACGATACCTTTGATATTCCGGTATGTTTCCCGTTTGGATATGGGCTGTCTTATACATCTTTTGCAGTATCAGATATGCATGTTAAAGAGAAAGATCATCAGCTTCTTGTAACTATGAAAGTGAAGAATACCGGTTCTGCAGATGGTGCAGATGTCATTGAACTATATGCGGGTATGAAAGAAAGCAGGATTGCCCGTGAAATGAAATGGCTGATTGGTTTTGATAAAGTGTATCTTAAGGCAGGAGAAGAGAAGAAAGTTACTGTTACTACAGACATTGATGCCTTGAAATACTATGATGTAAAACTGCATGAGATGTCTTTGGAAGAAGGCAGCTATACCATCATGGCATGTGCATCTGTTTCAGAAGTGCTGTGTAAAGAAGATATTTATCTTTCTGGTAATAAAGATCCATACAGTACAATACAGAAGACATATTTCCATGTGGAAAAAGATGGTCTTCAGATAAGAAAGTCTGATTTTGAAACCATGCTTGGTAAGAAAATACCTGATGAAGAAGAAATGAAGCCATTTAATGCGGATACAACAATAGGGGAATTAAGCAGAAAGAAACTAGGGAAAGTTGTAAACTGGGTTGTTCATCTAATGGTCAGATATGGAAATATCGATGGTGTAGATGATGAATCGGTAAGAGTCATGCCATTGCGTCAGCTGTTATTTATTAATGGAGCAAGCTGGGATCTGGTGAATGATATTGCCTCATATATGAACAAGCATGAATGGAAGAGACTCCATAAAATCATCAAAGAGTTCTTTGGAGGACGAAAAAAGTGACCGTTTGGCCACTTTTTTAATAGGAATGTTATTCATCTCCAAAGGATATACCCAGGAGTTTTGCTTCCTTGATAATCTTGGCATTTGGATCTACGGTCTTTAACTTACCGGCAACATCTTTTAATGGTACATATACCATCTCTCTGTTTTTATAACCGACCATAAAGCCAAACTTCTTCTTCAATATCTGTCTTCCTGCCTCAGCACCTAAGCGTGATGCAAATACACGGTCATACGCATCCGGTGTACCGCCTCTCTGGATATGTCCCGGAACGGTAACACGTACTTCTCGACCAGTAGCTTTGGTAATCTTATCTGCTAATTCATAAGAAGGAGAAGGGAATGTATACTTTTCAAGCTTCTTACGATATTCCTTCTTACTCAGCTTGGCATCATTCTTGGATATCGCACCTTCAGCCATGGAAATAATCGTGAATCTCTTACCTTCGGCATCGCGCTTTTCAATGACATTAATGACATTTTTAAGATCATAAGGAATTTCAGGTAACAGAATGATATCAGCACCACCGGCAATACCTGCATTTAATGGCAGCCAGCCTGTCTTATGGCCCATGATTTCTACAATAAATACACGTCCATGGGAAGAAGCAGTTGTATGAATTTCATCAATACATCTTGTCGCAATATCTACTGCAGACTGGAAACCGAAAGTCATATCCGTACCATACAGATCATTATCAATTGTCTTAGGAAGAGTAATGACATTTAATCCTTCTTCACTTAATAAATTAGCGGTCTTTGTAGAACCATTTCCACCAAGCATAACAAGACAATCCAACTGCAGCTTGTAATATGTCTGTTTCATGGCTTCTACTTTATCCAGACCATTCTCATCCGGTTCATGAATCGTTTTGAATGGAACTCTGGATGTACCAAGGATAGTTCCTCCTACTGTCAGAATATTGGAGAAATCATTATCTCCCAGTAATCTGAAATGACCATACATCAGGCCCTTGTATCCATCTTCAAAACCATAAAACTCTACTGGTTCCTTTGCATTATTGGTGACAACTTTATAGACACCGCGCATTGCTGCATTCAGTGCCTGACAATCACCGCCGCTTGTCAGCATACCAATTCTCAGCATACAATTATCTCCTTAAATAATTATCTGTCTTAATCATACGCTTCTAATAAAATCTGTACAAGAATCATGAACATAAATGGTATTATGTTTCTTTATTTTCACTGTTAATCGCGTTAATATGGAACTCGGTGATTGAGGTAATACAAATGAGTGAGGAAAAAGTATACAGAGTATTTGTAGTAAATCCCGGTTCAACTTCTACCAAGGTAGCTTTATTTGAAAATGAGAAATGCATTGTTTCAAGAAGCGTATTCCATGATTCATCAAAGTTGAAGGAATATAAGACAATCAACGATCAGCTGGATTACAGAATGTTCGGTGTCAGAAGATTCTTAAAGGATTCCCGCATTGATCTAACAGGCATTGATGCAGTTGTAGGAAGAGGCGGTCCATGCTATGCATGTGAAAGCGGCATCTATGCAGTAGATGACAAGCTTATTGAAGATACAAAGGAAGTCAAAGGACATTTCTATCATTCTTCTATGCTTGGTGTACAGATGGCTGAAGAAATTGCCAGAAAATACGGATGTATTTGTTTGACGATTGATCCGCCGGTTGTAGATGAACTCTGTGACAAGGCAAGAATTACAGGTGTCAAAGGTGTTTACAGAAGAGCCACCGCACATGTTCTGAATGCCAAGGCTACAGGACGTTATTATGCAAAGTCTGTTGGAAAGAACTATGAAGATCTGAATCTCATCATTGCTCATATTGATGGCGGTATTTCTATTACTGCTCATAAACATGGACGTATGATTGATGGAAATGATGCCGGTGGTGGGGAAGGACCATTCACACCTACCCGTATGGGTTCTATGGCAGTTACCGACGTTCTGGATTATTTCTGGGATAAAACGAGCAAACAGGAAGTAAGAGATCTCTGCTCACAGCAGGGCGGTTTATCTTCCTGGTTTGGAACATCTGATTCTTCCAAGATATTCTATGAGAGAATCAGAAGAGGTAACAAAGAAGCCAAAAGAGTATGGGAAGCTATGATCTACCAGTGCTCCAAGTGGATCTGCATGATGGCTGCTCCATTACAGGGTAAGGTAGACGCCATTCTCTTGACCGGAGGATTATTAAGAATCCCTGGAGTTGTAGATACTATTCAGGCAGATTGCGGATGGATTGCACCGATTGTTTCCTATCCGGGTGAATTTGAACAGGATGCGATGGCCCAGGCAGCTTTACAGGTATTAAGAGGTGAAGTAAAGCCTAAGAAATACACAGGTAAGCCTGTATGGGATGGCTTCCATGATGAGGATGATGCATGACACCATCCTTTTTGAAAAACAATACAAAGGGTATCCTGTTCTTTGATGTAGATGGAACATTAGTTGACAGTGCACAGGGAAAGGTAACTCCTGATGATGATGTAAAAGATGCATTGCATACAATTCAGAATGATGGCTGGTATACGATGATTCTTTCAGGACGTACGATGAGCGGGTTATCCAACGTTATGGATCTCAATATGGATGGCTATGTATTTTCAGATGGCGGCGGTATCCTTCTGGAAGGAAAAGAAATGATCCTGCATGCCATACCGTCACGTACCATTCATAGTCTGATTCATGATGTTACAGAGATATATCATGGCAGTATCATGCTTTCTTCAGCTTATGAAAGCTATGGCTCTATTGGACAGCTTGCAATGATGAAAGAAATAGCCATTGAAAAGCATGGTGTAAGAGAAGAAGATGTACATGCATGGCTTGAAGCGAATCATTTCCATCCTCTTTCTTCATGGCATAAGGAAGATATTATTGAAATCGATGTACGTTTTGATACACCAGAACACATGCATGAATGGGAAAAGTACAAGTCAGGTGAAATTGATTTTGTTGAAACAAATACATCTTTTGGCAAAGAGGGCATTGCGGCAGGTGAGATTACCTTGCGTGGCATCAATAAAGGTACAGGTATAGAAGAGTGTGCTTCTTTATTAAATGTAGATATAGGTGATACATGGACGTTTGGAGATTCCATGAATGACCTTTCTGCCTTTAAAACTGCTGGTCACAGCATTGCCATGGGCAATGGTGATGAAAAGATCAGAGAAGCAGCGGATTATGTGACAGATGCCATTGATCGTAAAGGATTATTGAAGGCATTCCATCACTTTGAAATCATTTAAAAAGGAGCTTGGGCTCCTTTTTATTAATCCATAATTGCGGCATCCAGGGCAATCTTCATCATATCAGTAAAGCTTTTTTCTCTCTGTTCAGGGGTTGTTTCTTCCGGATGAACAAAGGAATCTGAGATTGTCAGAATGCATGCGGCATTCTTTCCAAGTACTCTTGCATTAGAGAATAAAGCAAAGCTTTCCATCTCTACTGCCAGACAATGATGTTCATCTGTTTTCTTACGGTAATCCCTGGATTCTCTGTAGAAGACATCCGATGAATGAATGCATCCTTCATGAACTGGAATGTGAAGATCAGCAGCGGCTTTTTCAAGCTTTCTGTTTAACTCTTTGGATGGATAATCAACATCACTTTCATAGCCGCACTGTTCTTTTGCATAAGTAGATTCACTGTAGGCACTGTCCGCAATAACAACATCAAACAGATTTAATTCCGGGACATAAGCTCCAGCTGAACCAACTCTTATGATATTTTCAACATCATAGAACTTATAAAGCTCATAGGAATAAATACCTACAGCTGGCATACCCATACCGGATGCCATGACTGTAACGGGCTTTCCTTTCCATAAACCTGTATAACCCTGAACCCCTCTGACATTGTTTACAAGCTTTGGATCAGTCAGAAATGTTTCAGCGATAAAACGGGAACGAAGGGGATCACCAGGCATCAGTACTGACTTGGCGATTTGTCCCTTTTCTGCTTCATTATGTGGTGTAGACATACTTTTATACCTCTGTTTCTATCTGAATATATTCTATCAGAGTAAATAAATACCTGCATAATATTTATGCAGGTATGTGATTACATCTTGGATCCTTTGGAACCCTTGGCACTGTTTTCAGAATATGTGCTTAATAAGTTTGTATCATAGGAGAAGGTCATTCTGGATCTTCTTCTTTCTCTCTGCAAGGCAAGATCAACAAGCTTATCCATTAAGGCAGTAAAGCTCATGCCTTCTTCTTTCCATAAGTAGAAGGCAAGGGAGCCAGGAATGGTATTGATTTCATTGACATAGACCGTCTTTGTCTCAGCATCCATCATAAAGTCAATGCGGCATACGCCAGATGCGCCTAAGACACGGAATGTCTTAAGGGCTAAGTCCTGTACAAGCTTAGTCTGTTCAGGAGTGATAGGGGCAGGAACGATGCGGGCAGTAGAAGCCATACCGGCATCCTTGGAACCATTCTTGATTCCCTTGGCTCCTTTACCGCCACCCTGATACTTATCTTTATAGCTTAATAATTCATCACCAGATACACTGCCTACCTGTTCAATGACAGAAGCCCTGGCTTCTTCATGGTCACCTAATACAGAACAGTTCAGCTCAATCATAGGTTTGACTACTTTTTCTGTAATGACCTTTTCATCATATTGTCTTGCGTCTTCAAAGCATTCCAGATATTCCTCATCATTATGGGCAATGCTGATGCCTACGGAAGAACCGGTGCGGGCTGGTTTTAAAATAACCGGATAAATCAGTTTGTGTACCTTACGCAGTACTTCATTCTTATGATCATCGATTTCATTGCCATATACCCAGAACCAGTTTGTAATAGGGAGATCATTATCTGCCAGTATATGTTTCTGCAATACCTTATCCTGACCGACTGCAGCAGCGTACAGATCACATCCGGCATAAGGAACCTTCAGCATCTCAAAGAAACCCTGAATGGTACCATCTTCACCATTGGTTCCATGCATAACCGGAATTGCGACATCAATCGTGCCAAGTTCTTTCTTGCCAAACATTGTTGTCTTAACCGGTTTGATCACTACTTTATTATCTTCATTGACTAACATAACCTGTGTGCATTTGTTCTTTAATGCATTCAGATCTGTATAGTTCTTCATGTCATTAAGAGCTTCACCTACATAAAGCTTTCTGTCTTTTGCTACATATACAGGAATTACATTGTATTTATCAGGATTCAGAGCCTTCATTGCCTGATGGCCTGAAATAATACTGACTTCATGTTCAACGGATTCTCCGCCAAAGAATACTGCTGTATTTAGTTTCATAATTGCCTCCGTAATGCCTTTATGATTATACTCTTAAATGCCTGACTTAGACATATTTCAGACTGTGTAATATTCTTTCGTCGTTTCATCATGCTAAAATCAGATTGTAAGGAGTACATGTATGAAAAAAGCACTTGTATTGGCTGGTGGAGGAACAAGAGGCATCTATCAGGCAGGAGCCATTCAGGCATTAAGAGAACTTGGTGAAGATAACTGGACGATGGTATTAGGTGTATCCGTTGGTGCTCTCAATGCCGCAATGATTGTTCAGAAAGACTATGATGAAATGAATGATATGTATGATCATCTGGCTGCTGAACAGATAGTCAATGGTTTTGTGCCGAATGATCTCTCATTAGCAAATATCTTCAGATCACGTGATGAGTTTGTACCGGCCTTACAGTATTATGTACAAAATGGCGGCATTGATATTCATCCTTTCTATCACATGGTTGATAAATACTACAGACCAGAAAGATTCTTTGCGTCAGATATAGACTTCGGATGTGTGACAGCATTAAAGAAGAATCATTCGGGTGTTTTCGTAAATAAGGAAATGATGAAGGAGAATGGCCGTGACTGGCTGATTGCTTCGGCATCTGCTTATCCTGCTTTCCCTGTCAAAGTGATTAATGGCGTGGAATATGTAGATGGTGGTTACTTTGATAATTTTCCAATGGACTATGCATTACAGAAGGGCGCAGATGAGATCATCGGTATCGAAATGGGACCAGCTCCTAGTCATGACCTGTATGTAGATAAAGATCGTATTCGCTATATCCATCCGCATGTAGAATTACCAAACTTCCTGGTATTTGATCATGAGATGATGCAGAAAGAGAAGAAACTCGGATACAACGATACAATGAAGGTTTATGGAAAGTATGTTGGTGAAAGATATACATTCTATCCATTCACATTGCCATCTTATCTCTATGAATATTATCGTGATCTTCTGTTATTAGAGACAAAGATCTATTATGCCTCCGGAATCAATGAAAGATTCGGCAGGGAACATGTCATAACAGATCATCTGAAGGAACAGCTTCATACAGATCATCTGACAACGATGCAGTATCTTTATGGCTTGCTGGATGCATTAATGGAATGTGCAGACCTGGATGATACGGCTGTATGGAACATAGAAGACGCAAAGAATGCAATCCTTGCATGTTTTGCAGAAGCGGCAGATGAAAACTATGTGTGGAGACCTACCATCAATCCTTCTGATCTTGCGGAATACACAAAGAACCTGGACCGCAAGGGTATTATAACCAAGATCATTCATGGCAATTTATACTCAGATCATCAGTTCTTCTCGGAGAATACACTGATGACTCTGTATCCTTATGAAACAGCATTGGCAGAATTTGTGACGTCATTAATGCGTCATCTTGTATAGGAGAGTTATGAATACAGCAGGACATTTTGAAAAAGTCAGCTTCCGGCAGTTTGAAAAAGACTGGAAGAAAAATACCAGAAGGGAAGATTCAGAAGAGATTTATAAGAACCTTCAGCTTCCTGAAAGAGCTACAACCGGATCAGCAGGCTATGATTTCCATGCACCATGTGATATTGATCTGAAACCCGGTGCATCTGTTCTGATACCTACTGGAATTCGTGCTAAAATGAACCCTGGCTGGGTGCTGATGCTGTTTCCAAGGTCTTCCCTTGGTTTCAAGTACCGCATGCAGTTAGACAATACAGTTGGAATCATTGATGCGGATTATTATGGTGCTGACAATGAAGGTCACATCATGTGCAGGATTACCAATGATACACATGATAACAAGACACTGCATATTAACAAAGGTGCCGGAATGGTACAGGGAATCTTTGTGCCGTTTGGTATAACAGATGATGATTCTGCTGAAGGTAAGCGTACGTATGGATTCGGCAGTACGGATAAATAGAAAGAAGATAGATTATGGACGAAAAAAGATGTGCTGAAATTGATGAAAGAGAACCAATACCTGCTCATATTTATGAGCGTATGGAATCTTTAAGGAGAAAGCACAAAGAAGTCATTGATGATAAGTGGATTAAAAGACCAACTCAGATTGAAGGAATACGCAAAGCCGGAGTCGTCAACACAGGTGTTCTGGATGAAGTTGGAAAACAGATTCATGATGGCATGAGCACACAGGAAATTGATGATATTGTTTCATCTTATACAAAGGAACATGGCGGTATCTGTGCACCTTTGCATTATGAAGGATTTATGAAGAGTGTATGTACTTCCATTAACAATGAAGTATGTCATGGTATTCCTGCCCGTCACAGAAAGCTTCATGATGGTGACATTATCAATGTTGACTGCACAACCATCGTAGATGGCTATTATGCGGATGCATCAAGAATGTTCTGCATTGGTCATGTATCGGAAGAAAGATTAAAGCTTGTTGAAGAGACAAAGAAGTGTCTCGAGATCGGCATCGCAGCTGCACAGCCATGGGCTACGGTTGGAGATATCGGTTATGCCATTGCCAAGTATGCTCACAGCAAGGGATACTCTGTTGTAAGAGACCTTGGTGGTCATGGTGTAGGCCTTGAATTTCATGAAGATCCGTTTGTGTCTCATGTTGGCAGAAAGCACCATGGCATGGTACTTGTACCAGGGATGGTTATTACGATTGAACCTATGATCAATGCCGGTAAGTCTGATGTTGTAATTGATCCATATAATGAATGGACAATCTATACAAAGGATGGCTCTGATTCTGCTCAATGGGAACATACCATTCTGATTACAGAAACAGGCAATGAAATTCTGACACATTAAACAAAAGGAATGTTCATCATTCCTTTTTCTGTTTTACAATATCTGCAGGAGACAACACATGAATAACAATATCTATGTAACAGGTCACAAGCATCCCGACAGTGATTCTATCTGCGCGGCTATCACATATGCTGACCTTCTGAATAAAACAGGTCATGAGGCAGTCGCTTGCCGACAAGGACCATTAAATGAAGAAACAAAGTTTATATTAAAGAAATTTCATCAGGAAAATCCATTATTACTGACGGATGCCAGGGCAATGTTAAAAGACATTGACTTAGACCAGCCAACCAGTATTCCCCATGATGAAACGGTTCATCATGCCTGGCATCTGATGCTGCAGACACAAAACCGTTCATTGTTTGTGACGGATGATAATGGCAGACTATGCGGTATCTGTACAACTTCTAACTTAGCCAGTGTCAGGATTCATCCCGATGCGGATTTAGAGAGTCTTGTGGCGACCGCAAGCTGCAGTAATATTGCCAAAACAATCGGGGGAGAAGTCATCTTTGAACCAGAGAATTTCCATACAAATGGCATTGTACATGTCATTACATTAGATGGAAATGAAGCAACCGGCTATGTGCTGAAAGATGGTATTGCCATTCTTTCTTCCAATGCCAATACCCAGAAGATGTTATTAGATGCCGGTACGAAATGCCTTGTCATTACCTGTGGAGTACATGTAGATCCAGAAGTTTTGGAATCAGCGAAAGAGAAAGGCTGTGCCATCATTGAAACCATCAATGACACCATGCATACGGCAAGAGTTATCACGGAATGCTACAGCGTTGAGCAGATCATGACAAAAAAACTCATTACCTTTAATGAGAATGAGTATGTAGAAGATGTCGCTGCCAAGATGAATAACTCAAGAGTGCGCTCGTATCCTGTGTTAGATGATGATGGCAATGTTGTAGGTGGCGTTTCAAGATACCATACAAGAAATTATAGCCGCAGAAAGTTTGCTCTGGTAGACCACTCTGCTAAAAACCAGACTATCAATCATATTGATGATGCAGATATAGTCGCAATCATAGATCATCATCATATTGGTGATGTACAGACAAGCATGCCGATAGAATACCGCAATCATAAATGCGGCTGCACATGTACGATTATCACAACGCTTTATCGGGAACATAATATTCTTCCAAATGCAGATATGTCAGGCTTATTAATGAGCGCAATTCTTTCTGATACTCTGAATCTCAAATCTGCGACAACAACAGAAGAAGACAGAACAACCGTACAATGGCTTGCGGGCAGGGCTGGTATTACAGATGTAGATGAGTATGCAAGAGAAATGCTGGGTGCCTCTGTAGCCTTAAAGGATTCTACACCGCATGAAATCCTGAATCGTGACCTTAAGACGTATGAAATAGGCAGATTCAGATTTGCAATTGGGCAGACTAACTATTCGCATATGGAAGAAGTACAGAAGATCCTGCCTGAATTTAAGAAGAATCTTGAGAAGGAACAGCAGGAGTATAAACTGGACTTAATGGTTATGTTATTTACAGATGTTATGGGTGATGGAAGTTTCTTTGTCTACTATGGACCATTATCCTATGTACTTTCCGATGTAATCGAAACAAAGTTTGATGATCACTCCGGATTTGATCCACATATCATTTCCAGAAAACAGCAGTTAATGCCAAGAATCTCTGAAATTATCAAGAATATTTAACTCTTTCACTTATGCTGCAGGAAACTGCAGCTTTTATATTGCATATCTGTTCATATTCTGTACTTATAGATAAAAGTTATTAAAGGAAAACATTCATGCATAGAAGAGCCAGTATCAGAAGAATTGTTTTACTGGTTATGGCAGTTGTCATGTTTATTACATTTGGATCTGGTGTTTACAGTTTCTTTACTGTTCCTGGTAAAGCAAGAAAAGCAGAAGAAACAGAATGAGAGATGAAAGGAACAGGCAGATAATTCTCAGGATAAAGATAAGATCAATGAAGCTATCGCAAAGATGCAGGAACAATTACAGAACAATGAAACAATATGGAACTGGCAGTGAACCACTCGGCCATTGAATAACCGAGCATCTACATTCTTGACCACAAGCCGATAATTTGAAAATATACCCAATCTTACAGTCCGAAGGCTA
>DXZE01000031.1 GCA_019415435.1 Erysipelotrichaceae bacterium | reverse complement strand
CGATAAAGCTGTGACTACAGTCAATCCTCCTGCAATATAAAAGGTATAAGTTCTAACAGACCATCTGACATTTCTTTACATCAGAAATGTTATGTTTTTTATTATGAATCTTTACTTGTCTTTTTACTTCTGATAAAGAGGATCAAAGCTATCACTAATACATCTGCGGCTATTACTGAAGCATAGAACTTCAGGTTATATGGATCAGATGTATCTGTAGAAGTAGAAGACTTAGATGTTTCCGTTGGTGCTGGGGTAGGCGTATATTCATACGTTGGATCAGCCTGCTTTACTTCTGTCTTGATTGCATAGTTCCATGGATCTGTAACAACTACCCTGTTAGGAACAGAGATTAAACATGGCTGGGAAGTGACTGTCTTATTGCCTGTTTTGACACTGTCTCCCTTTAAAAGATACAGACCAAAGGACAGATTGTTAAATGTCAATGTATTCTGCTTTGTTGTATAAGAATCATCAGGTTTAATGTTATTTGTTTCTATAACATTAAAAAGCTTATTGGCATCCTTCATCCACTTGTCTGCCGTTAATTCTGTTTCATTCTCCAGAGAGATATCAATATCCTTTGCGATATCCTTATAGACATCTGTATAAACAAACTGCATATCATCATTCAGATCAGCTATCTTATACAGATTGAAATTCGTGCCGTCATACTCCCAGTTGATAATAGTTATAGAACCTTTTTTACTTGTATCAATGCCTGCACTTTCAATCTCTGTCATTGCATGTACAGGCAATATTAAAGAGAATGCCAGAAATAAGGCAGTGATGATATTAAATATTTTTACGTTTATTCTTCCGTTTCTCATTTCCAGTTTTTCCATTTTTCTTTATTTTATACTTTTTAACACAGATAACCACAATCGTTATAAGAATTATTGCGGCAATTAATGATAATAACAGAATTGCACGCTGTAATCTTTCTTTTTCTCTTTGTACACGATCAGATTTCTTCTTAGGATTCGGTATCCTGTGACCGGTTACCAATAACCTGTGCGTATTGATACCATATGGTGTACAGGTAACTAATGTACATAAGTCCTTATCCTGTTCTATGCCTAATGTATCTATCTCATCAGGTAATACTGTTCTGATATCATCTACTTCATAGGTGATTGTCTGATTCAGTACAGTTATCTGGAACGTATCTTTTTTCTTTAATTTATCAATATCGGTAAATAATCTGGCGGAAGGCAGACCGGTATGACCGGTCAATACGCTGTGCGTATTATTGCCGCCGATTGGAAGTGATGTTCCGGCAAGATGCCCTACCGCTATCTGCAGGACACTTTCCGTTGTGTCGTGATAGATAGGTAAGTCAATATCAAGGGATTCTATACTGATATATCCCATGATACCTGTACCAGTAACATCCAGAATACTATCATATTCTTCCTTCTCTGCATCAGTAAGATTCAGATTCAGACTCTGCTGAGCCAGCTTTTCATTGTAAGCCTGTGCTTCTTCCAGCATCTTCTGATTCTCTTCATCACTGTTATTGTCTACCGTTTCCTGGTAATCAACGATAGCCCTTGACTGGTGCAGCATATTCCAGTAATTACTGAAACTTGGATACGTAATCAGACCTACTCCTACCAGCAATACCAGTACGATCAGTATCGTAGTTTTATCTTTCTTCTTCTTTTTCTTCTTAATTTCTGCCATTTACTCTATATCTGATATCCAGATACCTGACAATCATATCATTTCTGATTTGGATATATGAATATGGTGCATGCGAATTTTTCAGTGATGAAGGCACATTCAGATAAACTTTTTTCGACTTTTCAAAAATTTTTTAATGGTTTTGCCATTTTTCTCAATACATATGAACAGAAGAATAAATAGAAAGAGAGGTAGAAAATGGCAAAACCAACACACTAAGTCATCCATATGACTTAGGCTTCAACAGGCAAGGTCCCTTTTGATGCACCAGTAATTAATGAAACTTTTCATCCGGATGTAACATTAGATAAAAATACATTTATCCATCATCTTTTAAATGAATTTATTTCTCCTGATAGTAAAAAAAGAGAAGATCACAGATTCCCAGTTATTGGCTGATAATGATTTGTATCACATTGAATGTGATTGTTATGAGAAAGACAAGATCATTGTAAAGATAGCTGAAGGAGTCTTGTTTTTAAGAAGAGCATCCGATGATAATCTCCTTGTGAAAATCAAAAGGTTAAAAGTACAGATGCGGCATGTCGTAAAAGAGTCATTGAAGCTATGTGTAAGATGGTACAGGCAATAAACAAGGGATTGAGAGAAGACAGAGGAATGATCAGAGTTTACTATGAAGATATGAAGCTCTCTCCTGAGGATATTGCAAAGAAGATGGATAAGCCATTAGAAGAGGTTCAGAAAATTATTCAAAACCTCTAGTGATGAATCATAATTCATGCATGTAAAACAGCAGATACTGTGATCAGTACCTGCTGTTTATTGTGAAATAAATGATTAAGCAAGAATAGGCTTGATTGCTTCAGTTAAATCATCCTTTTCAGCCTGTGCTTCTTCCAGGGTATTAGCCTTGGTTGTGAAGTATGTCTTGATCTTAGGTTCTGTACCGGATGGTCTGACAATAACAACAGCTCCATCATCCAGATCATATCTCAGAACATTAGCCTTCGGTAAACCAGTTGAAGCTGTATCTTCATAGTCTGTTGCCCTGATAACCTTATGACCAGCGAATTCCTTTGGTGCATCTTTTCTGAGATCAGCCATGATGCCAGCCATCTTATCCATACCGGATAAGCCAGGGAATTCATAGGAATCTACCTTGTTGTAGTATCTGCCATACTGTGCATAGATTTCTTCCAGTCTCTGTTTAATGGAAGAACCGATAGATCTGTAATAAGCTGCCATTTCACAGATTAACATAGATCCGATAATGGCATCCTTATCTCTGACATATGGTCCGGCAAGATATCCATAAGACTCTTCAAAGCCAAAGATGAATCTGTCTGTTTCACCAGCAGCTTCCAGCTTGGCAATCTGATCACCAATCCACTTGAAGCCTGTTAATGTATGTCTTAATTCAACACCATAGTGTTCTGCGACCTTCTCAGCAAGTGGTGTAGAAACAATAGATTCTACTGCCACTGGTCTGTCAGGCATTGTGCCCTTTTCAATTCTTCCGGCACAGATGTAATCCAGTAAGAGAACACCCATTTCATTACCAGAAACAAGCTCATAGCTTCCATCCGGGCACTTCATTGCTATGCCGACTCTGTCCGCATCAGGATCTGTCGCAAGCATCAGATCAGCACCTGTCTTTTCAGCTAACTCCAGTCCTTTTTCCAATGCTTCCCTGATTTCAGGGTTTGGATATGGGCAGGTTGTAAAGTATCCGTTTGGATATTCCTGTTCCGGTACAATTGTAATATCGGTAATGCCGATATCATTCAATACATGTGTTACCGGAACAAGACCTGTACCGTTTAATGGTGAATAAACAAGCTTTAAACCTGCTGTCCTGCATAAGCCTGGTCTTACCTGTCTCTTTTCAATCTCTGCATATAAGGCATTCTTGCAATCATCACCAACAAACTCAATGAGACCCTTTTCAACACCTTCCGCAAAGCTGATGTACCTGGAACCTGTTAATACATCGGTCTTCTGAATGGAATCATAGACAACTGCTACAGCATCATCTGTCATCTGGCATCCATCTGGTCCATAAGCCTTGTATCCGTTGTAACGGGCAGGATTATGAGAAGCTGTAATCATGATACCGGCATTGCAGTGATAATATCTTGTCGCAAAACTTAATGCCGGTACAGGCATTAATTCATCATAAATTCTGACATGAATGCCATTAGCAGCCAATACGCCTGCCGCATCTCTGGCAAAGTTCCATCCCTTGATACGGGAGTCATAAGAAATAGCGACAGTCTGTGTACCGCCCTGGGTCTTTACCCAGTCTGCAACACCCTGGGTAGCCTGTCTTACAACCCAGATATTCATTCTGTTTGTGCCAGCACCCAGGGTGCCTCTTAAGCCGGCTGTACCAAACTGAAGGGCAATGGCAAATCTTTCCCTGATGGCATCATCGTCACCTTCAATACTGCGTAATTCTCTTTTTAAATCAAAATCTTCCAGATCGGCATTCAGCCAGCGTCTGTATTCGTCCTGATAACTCATACTTTACTTAATCCTTTCCTGCTTACTGAAGAAAAAAGAGGAGAAACTCAAACAAGTTTACTCCCCTTTATTCATGTCAATTCGTTAGGCAATTACTTTCTGAGCACGAAGTACATCTTCAATTGTCTTAATTGCGACATCCTCATCGTCACCCTCACAGGAAACTGTGATCTCAGACTGTGTAGGAATGCCAAGAGACATAACACCCATGATGGACTTCATGCTTACTGAACGACCCTTGTATGTGACCTTAACTTCACTCTTAAACTTGCTTGCTGCATTAACTGCAACTGTAGCTGGACGAGCATGAAGTCCAACAGGATCAATAACGGTAACTGAAATCTGCTTCATTAGATTTTCCTCCTGATTCACTTACTTAAATTATTTTAATACATTGAGAATTATCTTACAAGCGGTTACAAATTCCTTTCCCAAATGTCATGCCTGAATTATCTTTCAGTTAAAGTGCAACATCTATTTATGATACGGCTCATGATGCATGATCTTAAAGGAGCGGTATATCTGTTCCAGGACAATGATCCGGCATAACTGATGCGGGAATGTATTCACAGATATCTTCCATCTCATATCTGCTCTTTGAATCAATGCATCTGATACACCTAAGGATCCGCCAATTACAAAATCAATATGACTTTTACCATAGGTATGCAGTGTCTCTGTCTTTTCAGATAAAGAAACAGAATCCATTTCCTTACCTGCAAGATCCAGAAGAATAACATAGTCATCTGGTTTAATCTGTTTTAACAGACGTTCTCCTTCAATATTCTTTATTCTGATATTATCAGCTTCCGAATTGTTATCAGGTGTTTTCTCATCGTTTACTTCAATGATCTCTGTCTTTTCATAAGGCTGGATGCGTTTGAGATACTCCTGTACCCCTTCCCGCATCCATTTCTCCTTCACATGACCACAGGCTATTACACGTATCATTGTAAGGTAATCTCTCCGGTTTCACTCTTGCCTTCATGAACATAAGATATGGCTACCATATCTCCTTTTTTATGGTTATAAAGTAATGTACGCAGACTCTTTGTATCCTGGATACGGGTATTATCAATGGAAGTGATGACATCACCTGAGCTTAACACTTCACTGACTGCACCATCTCCTAATACATTCTCTACCAGGACCCCACTGTTATCATCTAACTGTAATCCCATTTCATTCTTTTCATAGGATTCCATCTTATCAACGTCCCTGCAGGAAAAACCAGGAATGCCTCTGGTAACTTCGCCATTATCCTTTATTTCATGGAAGACAAGCTTCATTTCATTCACACCAATGGCATATCCCATCTCTTCATCACCATCATTTGGCACATCACATAACATACCGATAAGATCTCCACCAATGTTAAATAAGGCACCACCCATATTATTCTTTGTGACTGCTGCATCAGTTTCTAACATCTCTGTATACCACTTGGAATCATATGTCATTCTGTGCAAGCCATCCCCGGAAGTAATGCCATAAGAAATCATCGCAGAATCATTCTCTTTTCTTCTTCCACCAAGAGCTATGACATATTCTCCCATGGATACAGCATCGCTGTCTCCCATCGTCGGTACAACAACATCAAAGTCTGTCTTTAAGGATAATAATGTAAGGTCTGTATCCTTGTCTGTACCCAAAACCTGGGCAGATACTTCTGCACCCGAATCAAACCTGACCACGGCACTGTCTTTGGTATTCAACTGATCCGCATCACTCAATATATAAACCGTATCATCATCCTGTTCGATGATGATGCCAGAAGATGACTGATCATCACTTAATACAGTCACAACACTGCTGCGGAGTCTGTCAGAGATCTCGGTTATATCGGTTGTATAACTCTGATCGTCATTTTCAACCGTATGCATGCCTTCTGATGTATTCTCTCTGTTATGATACAGAGACCATGTCAGAAAGACGTTCCAAGCCAGGATAACAGTAAACGCTGCCGCAATCCATTTCTTCATCATCTGCTCCTTTCCGGATTATTTCAAACTGTCCTGCCGCTGCCAGTGCCAGTTTCTTATTCAGATTTCCTTCATGATGCACTAATGCATTTCTTGAAGTTTCTAATGCAAGTTCTCTTGTATTAGCCTGTTGTGATATATGTGCCAGTATAATCATCTTTGTTCTTTCACTAACGATCTGATCCAAAACCATGGCACAGTCATCATTATTCAGATGTCCTTCATCCCCATAGATTCTCTGTTTTAAAAACTGAGGTCTTCTTGTATGCATTAACATATCTACATTATGATTGCTTTCCAATACGATGTAATCTGCATCTTTTAATAAAGGAAAATACCGTTCATTGATATAACCGGTATCGGTTATATAGACAAGCTTCTCTATACCATTTTCAATCACATACCCCGTTGTATGCAACGCATCATGACTCAACGGGATTGGGGTAAAGACCAGAGATCCGACTGTAAACTTCTGCATGGGTCTTACCATAAAGGTATCTATGTCAGGTATCTCTACCGGAGCATAGATTGTCTGACCCGCAAAGAAACGTATCTGGGATACATGATCACTGTGATCATGGGTAATCACTAAGGCATCCAGATCTTCGACTTTAACATGAAGGGATGCTAAGGAATTGAATAAGTATTTCTTTGTTGAACCGCAGTCAATTAATATCTTTGTCCCCTCATTTTCAAGATAAAAGGAATTACCCTTAGATCCACTGCATAATAAAGCAAAATTCATCATTGTATAATCCCGCTGCAGCCAGGGAATATATCCACACTGCAGGCATCTTTCCTCTCTCCATTGTATTCTAAGAAGAAGTGTGTATGCGGTCCTGTTGCGGCACCTGTCATACCGATATGACCGATGACCTGTCCTTTTTCGACAATAGTTCCTACAGCCAGGTCAGAAGGTTCACGCATATGACCATAATACGATACCCAGCCATTACCATGATCAATCTTGACATAGTTACCATTAATCGAATTATAGCTGTTCACAATAACCGTACCGCTGTCTGCCGCATATACATCACCCCAGGAATTATAGACATCTATGAAATCTGTTCCACGATGACCATAGTAACAGCCCCATGGACATGAAATAGCCGCATTGTCTACCGGGAAACGGAACTCTCCTGTACCAACCCCGGGCACCTGCTTGCTGCCTATCGCTACCACTTCATCTACAGGCTGCTTTGTCTCTACAGAAGACTCTTGTGAACCGGATGTCAATACACCATTGATCCACTTCTCTCTGTATAAGACATTTCTGGATCCATCAGAACCATTCTGAATAACCTGACTCTGACCTCTCAATAACGTATTATCTTCACTGTAATACGTATCATAATATACAGTTTCAGCCTTCAGTCTTTCCTTATAGACAACAATATCCAGAGGTGATTCAAAGTATGTTACACAAAGCTTTTCACCCTCGGTTAATACCTGATCGGTACTCTTGATCTTATCACGGTTGATATTCATAACCTGGGCAGCGGACAAGCCATAGTTCTTGGCTCCTACACCAGCTACCGTATCATATGCCTTCACCGTATAGTATTCCCTGTCTGTATTATCACCATATTCAAGATACTCCAGGATTTCATCCCTGGTTGTCTTGATCTCATCAGGAGAGGCATCTGCTTTATCGGTTGTAATTGTCTGAGCAATAGAGATACCTACATCCTGTGATCCATATGAAGATAAAGAAGGAATCGTATCCGCATTATTCAAAGCAGCCAGGGCATCCGGATCGATAAAATAGGATATATACTCATTCATCGCTTCTTCATACAGTTTCTCATCAGAAACATAAATCTGTGCTTCTACCTTATCATCTGTAGAGAAAGTGACCTGTGTCGCTTCCAAAGTATAGAGATTATGATCATCCAGATACTTCAGAATCTTTTCATCTACATCATTCCAGTCATAGTAGCTGTTTTCATTTGTTACATAGACATCTCTGTCCAGATGTGCAGAAGTACCAGGATACTTTTCTTCATATTTTTCTTTATAGACATCCTTCAGATGCTGATCAAGCTTATCTTTATGATTCAATACACCTAAAAGCTTACCTGATTCATAAATCTTATAAACCTTATGCGGTTCATCTTGTACATAGGTAATATGCTGATTGAACTTACCATCTTCAGAAGCATTGCTTTCCTCTACTTTTACGCCTGAAAAAGACTGCATTGCCAAAGGTAAAAGAAGTACGATAGCCGCACTTGCTAGAAAACATATTCCTATGGCAATCAACTTCTTAAGCATGCATAAGCTCCTTACTGATCTGTATTCTGAATATTATATAAAGCGTTTGTAGCTCCTTCAAAAGCCAGATAAATACTTCTGGTAGCACCATTACGATGCTTGGCAATATTGATTTCAAGCTTCTCACTGCCGCTTTCCTGGGCAGCGTCCTTTGCCTGCTGGTCATAATAGGCTTCTCTGTAAAGCATCATGACAATATCCGCATCCTGCTCAATAGCACCTGATTCACGCAGGTCACTTAACATCGGATGCTTGTTTTCACGCTGTTCTACACTTCTGGATAACTGTGACAAAGCTATCACAGGTACCTTTAATTCTCTGGCCAATGCTTTTAAATTACGGGAAATATCCGATACTTCCTGCTGTCTGCTTTCTGAGGCATGCGTACCACTGCCGGTAATTAACTGAATATAGTCAATGAGAATCAGATTCAATCCATGTTCAGACTGTAATCTTCTGCACTTTGAGAATATCTCAGGCACTTTCACACCCGGCGTATCATCAATATAGATCGGAAGTCTCGATAGACTGGCCGCAGCTTCATTTACTGCATTCCAATCATCATTTGTTAATCTTCCAGTCTTTAACTTATCGCCTTCAATATGACTGCGTGCACTTAAAAGACGCATACCTAACTGCTGGGCAGGCATTTCAAGAGAGAATATCGCAACTGCACCATCCGGATTATACGTTGCTGTATTCATTGCAAGATTTAAAGCTACAGCTGTCTTACCCATAGATGGACGGGCAGCTAGTATCACAAGATCTCCTTTCTGGAAACCATGTAACGTATGATCAAGGTCTGTAAAACCAGTCTTTAAACCAGTAATATCTGACTTATTTTCAGCCATCTGCTGGATCTGATTTAAAACACCGCCCATCAGATCCTGTGAATTGGTAAATTCACCAGTCTTGCGATTACGGGATACATCTAAAATAGCTCTTTCTGAAGAATCCAGATATTCATCAATATCTGTCTGTCCTTCAAAACCTTCATCCACAACCTTCTCAGCGGCTTCAATCATCTTACGCATCAAAGCCTTGTTATGGATGACATCTACATAGCTCTTTGTATTGGCACTTGTTACAGCTGCTTCAGACAGCTGGGTCAGGTATTCAATACCGCCCATCTTATCAGATAAGCCCATATCTCTGAGCATTGTAAAAACAGTGGTCAGATCAATCGGATCACCCTTGCGGTAGAGTTCCTGCATCGCTTCAAAGATACGCTGGTTTGCCTCAACAAAGAAATCCTCTTCATTCAGACCTTCCTCCATGGCAACTCTTGCGGCGGAAGGATATACCATCATGGTTCCAAGTAAAGAAGCCTCTGCCTCAGGGGCAGAGGGCAGATTTCTTGCCATTACTGCTTCTCACTTCCGATCAGTCTTACCCTGATCGTACCAATGACATTCTTATGTAATTCCACTCTGACCCTGGATACACCTAAAGTCTGAATTGGAGCTGTATCAAGAATCTTACGTTTATCAATGATAATACCCTGCTTATTCAAAGCTTCTGTAATCTGCTTAGTAGAAACAGAGCCAAATACTCTGCCTTCCGCGCCTGACTTAACCGTAAAGTTCAGAATCATCTTATCCATCTTTGCGGCAGTTTCCTTAGCAGCTGCGACAGCCTTGGCTTCCTCGGCAGCTTCTTCAGCCTTCTGCTCACCTAATATTTCCAGACTCTTCTTTGTCTCAGGAACCGCCAGACCTCTTGCGATCAGATAGTTTCTGCCATAACCATCACTCACATTAACGACTTCACCACGTTTTCCTAACTTCTTTACATCCTGTTTAAGAATTACTTTCATCACTGTCTTCCTCCTGTTGTGCAAAATATGTATGAAGCTTGGAGAGAAGTTCATTCTTCACATCTTCCACATCACACTTCTTACGCTGCATGGCTGCGGCAGTCATATGACCGCCACCGCCCATATTTTCCATAATCACCTGAACATTGATCTTACCTGCCGAGCGGGCACTGATACATGTCTGATCTTCGGTGTCATCCGCAATGACAAAGGCTGCCTGTACACCCTGTACACCCAACAACTCATCTGCGACCTGACTCATCAGAGAACGGGACATCTGTCTTTTTGTAACACTGGCAATAACAACCCCATGATCATACTTCTCACTGCCAGTTGCGACTTCAGACTTTATGGCAAATTCATCAAACGTATCCTTCAGCCAGCCGAATGCCATACTTGTATCTGCTCCCATTTCCTTTAAGGAACTGGCCGCATCATATGTACGGGCACCCGTTCTGACTCTGAATGTCTGGGTATCGACAATCATTCCTGTTAACATTAATGTCGCATCTAATTCACTGATTTCCGTACGATTGGATACATATGGAATCATTTCTGTTAATAATTCACATGTTGAAGAAGCACCTGCCTCAATGTAGACAAGAACCGGCTTAACACCCATATCCGCAGAACGTCTGTGATGGTCAATCACCACAACCCTGTGTGTCTGTTCCAGTACTCTTGCGCCATTAGACTGCTTGACATTATGATGGTCTGTCATGATGACAAGCGTATTATCTGTTAACTTGTTTAACGCTTCTCCTTCTGTCACAAAGGTAACTTCCCTGCTTAAAGCTTCACTGTTAGCTTCCAAAGCGGCATTTAACTTTTCTTCTATACCGCCTGTTTTGGCAATGATCTGTACCTTTCTGCCTAAGGCAGTTGCCATTCTCGATAAGCATATCGCTGAACCAACACAGTCAAAATCCGCCATCTTATGACAACAGATAATGACGTTGGAACTCTTCATCATCAGATCTCTTAAGGCATGAGACATCACTCTGACTCTGACGCGGGAACGCTTCTCAGCTGCTTCGGTAGAGCCGCCAAAGTACTGTACGTCTCCTCCAGCCTCCTGTACGGCCACCTGGTCACCACCACGTGTCTGCGCCAGGTCCATCAGATTAGAAACCATCTCATCCATTTCTTCTAGTGTCACATCACCTCTTGCAAACGCAAGTGATAAGGTGATGGATACATCCATCTTCTGGGCTGCCTTGCGTACTTTGCCAAGGATGGAGAAATGATCTGCGGCTAATTGTGCAAAGATCTTTTCATTCAGGATTAACTGATATCTTGATGTACCAAGTCTTTTGGCAAGAATGCCATGATCTGCACAATATTCCATCAATGGTGATCTTACATTAGCGGAAATACTGGCAGCTTCCGTATCATCTTCATACTGTGTACTTTCATCATAGTTATCAAAACTTGCCAGTCCCAGTACCAGATGTTCATCCTTATATTTCTCGGTTGTTTCGGTTAATTCCGTTACATCACGGAAATAAATAACCGGTGCATCTTCTTTTCTGGTTATTTCATAAATATGATCATCCAGCGTTACCTCAGTACGATCCGATGTACCGTTAATCAGATCTTCCGCTTCCGGTAACCAGGTAAGCAGTCTGTTTCCTACTTTATCTATATTCCGTAACCGGAATAAATCACTCATCCATGTCACTACATAGTCATCATCATAGATAACCATGCCTACCCCACCGATAATATAGGCATCTGCGGCAGCACTGCCAAGGATATCTCTTACACCGGTAGATTGTTCATCCGATAAGGCTTCAAAGCGATCCAGCATTACAAAGATAATGACCGCTTCAAGAATCAGAACAACCACGCCTATCATGGCCCCGAGAGTAATCCAGAACCATAACGCTACTAATAAAGCAGCCTGTATAACCAAGAGAATCACGGCAATCCGTCTCATTTCAGAGATTTTCCTGTGCATGATTTCCATCTCCTTTCAGGCTCCACATATGCAGATCCGTTGTTATATAGAGAAAACCGGTAATCGCCATTGCCGGTGAAACAAACATAAACAATAGTAATGAAAGTATGACGGCAGGAGCTTTGGAATGCATTCTCTGGGCAAAAGCAGAATAGAAAGCAATCATTCCAAAGAAAGCCAGATAAATCGTACCTGCCATACCAAATCCCTGTAAGATACTCTGGGCTAATTCATTATCCATAGGTCTGTAAACAGAATAGTAATATCCCACAAAGCATGCCAGGCCTGCATACCCACTCCACTTTGGTGGGAAATACTCAGATAAAGGCTTGCGTGGTTCAACAGAGAAATGGAGTCTTTTTAAAAGTAATCTTGATAACAAATGTGTCGCAAGACCTTCAAAAATACCGGTAAATACCGTAGCGACAACAATCATTGTCCGTAACATACTGTGTAAGTTCATGTTGGCAGGAACACTGCTTCCGGCTGCGGAAAGAGCCTTATTGAAGGCATCTTCATATGCCTGTACTTCCCCATTGATATCATAGCCAAAGAAAGATGAGAGTATCAGTATAGAGATAACATTTACAATGACAGCCAGGATTAATGTACGTATTACTATTTTCTGCGTAGATACATGGTGATAGATGCCGCATCCATATACCATGCCGATTAAAGATTCGGTAGCTACATAAAACCATGTTGTCGGCGTACCAATGATAAAAGTAAGAATCATCACTGCTGTAAACAACATCCAACTGTTCTTCCAGCCATACTTAGTCCCATAGAATACCATAGGCAGAGGAAAAGCAAACAGCAGCATATTCTCTAATAAACCTGCTGTCTGTCTGTTTATTAACAGTAATAAACCGATAATCGCAGCCATCATGGCCCCATCGCTGATCTTTCTTACATTCTGATTCATACTCTGCCTGCTTCATGCATGATAAAAGGATATGCATGAACTGATAATGATTATAGCATACACCAGAAAAACTGAAACATTGCGGCATTTCAGACATGTAAGCATTTACAATATGCCTCAGACTGTCATTTATGTTCAATAATCGCTATACTATTCAATGCAATTCTATTTAACAGAGAGGAGATTCTATGTCAGAAACAGAGAATGAAAGAAAAAGACATGTAGATCTGCTGCATCTGATCACTGTTATCCTGATCATCATTGCCGTGATTCTCTTGATTATATTACTTATCCCACGTCCTAAGGAGAAAGATGAAAAAGCTGCTGTTGCTACAGCCACACCAGTAACCAATACAGATACGGATGAAGACAAAGATACTTCCAAGGTACCTACAGCTAATGCCAATGTCGTGACGGACTTTGACAAACAGGCAGTTGCGTCAGCTATTAATCAGGATCTTGTAGAGAAACTGGGACAGGAAAACTTCAAGTATGTTACCGCTGATGATCTGACTCTTTCCAAGGGAAACAGTGTTATCAGGGCAACCGGCAACTACTCATCCAAAATCGGTGGCAAGTGGTCCACCAGGGGACTCAGCTATACATATAAAGTTACAGATGATGACTATGAACTGGTAGATGCGGATATATCACAGGATGTGAAACAGGATGTGAAAAAGAAAGATAAATCCAGTCATTCTTCTTCTCATCCGGCAGATGCTGATCTCAATTTAACGCAGTCTTATTCCATTAATGTCAGGAATACATTAAGCATTACCGCCAGTGCCAACAGTGGTGAATTAAGAATTGATGCAGTAGATGCAGATGGCAATACCACTACTGTCTTTGATGAAACTGGTCCATTTAATATCTCTGACCAGCAGGCAGATCTTGATCCGGGCAGCTATACATTGAATCTCTATTCCAATGCGTCCGGATGGTCATTCCACTATTCCACAAGATAACCAAATGAAAGGGACTCCGCATCTTATGCAGAATCCCTTTTCTGTACACTGTTCCCTTGCGTCCTTCGTGCACCAGCCTGGACCGCTTTTCACGTGTACTTCTACTTATAAAATAGCGTAATCATACGCTATTACCAGTCTGTTTTAAACATTTTACAGATGGTATAATGTAATAGTTGAAACCTATATCAGTATCCCATGAAGATGATCCAGCTCATGCTGGATAATCTCTGCCGGATAACCGGTAAATGTTCTCTCTTCTTTTTCAAAATTCATGTTCTCATAGCGGACCGTTATCTCTTTATAGCGGACTGCTTTTCTTTTCCCGCTTAAAGAAAGACATCCTTCCATCACTTCATACTTATTTTTATGAGAAAGGATATATGGATTGATCATCACAAGATCCATTAAACCAGCATTCATGATAATGATATTCTTATTCACACCTATCATATTGGCAGCCATCCCTGCACATACACTCTGATGAGCATGATATGTATCGATCAGATCTTTAATAACATCTGTATCATTCTTTCCTGCCGGAACGGACACCTGTCTTAAAAAGACAGGATCTCTTACAATTGCACGTATCATTATTACCTCTTTCTTACGAATGACTGATCTATATCAATAATAATGGCTGTATAGATAACAAGCATTACTGCATACAGAATACATGTCATTAATACAATCCTGAACCCAAGTAAGTCAATATCCAGAAATGGATATGGTACTTTATTCCCCTGCATGCCCATCTTCATATTTAAGGATGCCATGATCAGAGCAGTCAGAACATAGGCACTTAAAGGGAATATTCCCATGATAAAGAACTGTTTCTGATAATGTCCCTTTTCACCAATGATCCATTCTATGAATAATTCAATTGGCAGGGCAACATGGGTAAACATCATTCCTTTCTGCATGACAGCAGAAAGAGAATGATAGTATGGCTGCATGAATATCCATCCGATGATACAGGAAGCTGTAATGGTTATAAATGCCGAGAACTTCCAGAAGGCAAGAAATACTCCTTTTCTGTGTCTCTTCAGCCATCTGAATTCAATCAGATAATAGACAAGGTTATAGACTGTTGCCAAAGGCATAGTCATACTGAAGATATCACTCGAAAACTCACCTTTGATTAAACCTGTTTCATAGACTAATCCAATGAGAGATGTCAGGATAATCACAAGAGCCATAAATCTTTCTTTTCTTCTCATTGCAATGCCTCCTGAAACATAGCCTCTAACTTCTGTATAGATATGGAAATATCATATTGTTCCATATAAGAAGGATACTTCTTACTCTCTTCTTCTCTTCTCTTTTTATCATCCAGCCAATAGTCAATTCTATCAGCTAACTCCTTTGCATGACCTGCTTTAAATCTGCTTTGCGGATTTAAGGTAAACTCACTTGCGGCACTGTACCTGCTTCTTGCGATAACCGGAACCAGGCCACTCTGTACGGCCTCCATACAGCTCATGCCTTCTACTTCTACCACTGCACAATGGACAAAAAGATCCGCATTCACTTCTATCTGTGCCAATTCCTGACTATTCAGAAATACAATAGAAGGATACAGGGTCAGAATATGATTGTTATATAACTGATCTGCTTTCTTTCTTAATTTATCTTCTAAAGGACCTTTACCCGCAAAGACTAACTGTATCTCACCAGCATGTTTACAATACGGCATCGCGTCTAATAAAATCATCTGATCCTTTTCAACAGAATACCTGCCTGTATTCAAAACAACATAGGGAGGTGTCACTCTGCTTATATCAGGCGCAGGAAACTGTTTTCTTACAATACCATTGGATATGACTTTTATCGGTGTTTTAACACCCGCCTCTGATAATCTGTTCTTTGTATTTATGGATGGAGCCTGTATGACTCTGCACTTATCAAAGATGCCTTCTTTCCACAGCTTCATGCATGCTTCATTGAGAGAATGATTGTGCATCAAACCAACACTGGCAAAAAGGTTCTCAGGATATAAATGACATGTACACGTACATGGTTTTCCCATTTTCACAGCCATCGTACATGCCATTCTTTCCAAGGCAAACGGTTCTTCCAGGTGTACAACATCCGCCCATTCGATTGCTTTTTCCATAATCTTCTTATCAGGTCTGGCAAATATATATCCCTGTTCTGCAATCAGCTTACCGATAATTCCTTTTACATGTAATGGTTCCAGCATGTATTCCGGCTGTTTTCCATAAATATCCGGATTCATACCGGAAAGTACTCTGACATCATGACCTGCTTTACGCAGGTATGAAACCGTCCTTCTGGCACTTTCATCCAATCCATTTCCCTTTGTATAAAAACAGTTAATGACAAACAGTATTTTCATTTCTTTTCTCAACCTTACAGATCACATCATTGATCAGATACATCATGGTAATTAAAAACACTCCTGCAAGTATCATGATACCTGTATATGCAGGTTTGCCATAACCATCCCATATAAACCGCAGGGGATCTACCGGTTCATGGGTATACAGATAATTTGTATCAAAGAGATTATTAAAAGGCCATAACAGTAAAGCTACACCATAGAGATAAACAAACTCTATCCATATTTTCTTCCAGTTCAGATGTACCTGCTTATCAAGATAAATGTATATTCCATATAAAACAAGACAGAAATGGGCCGCATATTTTTTGATACTGATGAGATCGAATAAAGGAAGACTATTCCATCCCGGAAACACCAATGCCATCAAAGCACCCGGTAAAAACATAGAGAATATCATTTCACCAATGATAATCTTAGCCTTTCCTTCATGCATAAAGCTATGTATCACTTCCACAAATATAGCCTGCCCACACAGATGAAAAGGCAGATACTGTGCACTCATACTACCCTGTATGGTTAAAACAATATCCTGTATACACTCCAATGCAATCGGAATACAGGCACTGACTCTTAACAGGATCATTCTTACATGTTTATCTGCCTTTAAAAAGTTTCTGCATAAAACAACATATAAAAGAAGACAGAAAGCCATCACCAGTAAATGAACTGGTGAAAATAAAGGATATCCATGTTTCCATAACACATCATACATATCGGTTATTATACATTCCTGAATCTATTTCGTCAGGTACCATGTAAAAAAGACTATATATCAGTCAACACGATATACAGTCTTTCACCCCAGGCTATCGCATCATGCTTAACCCAGTCAGGCCTGTGATCCCCCATAGTTTCCATGTGACCATGCTAATACAAGTGTACGCAGATAGCCGCCAAACTGACTGGCTTCTTCAAGATTATCAATGTCGTGAAATTCCTTTACAAAAGCTGCCTGCACAATATCTGCGGCATCTGCGTCTGATTTCACAAACGTTCTTGCATAAGAAAGCATCATTATTTCCCTGTACGGCACCATTGTTCAATGCTGGAAGTTTCTTGTAAAACTCTTCATTTGTCGTGATCTCTCTCCTCCTGTATTTCCTTTAATATTTCTTTTTCTTCTTCATTCATCTGATGTCTCTTTAAAAGATCTTCTCTGTATTCAGATGTCCATTTCAAAGACTGTTTTAATTTCCATCTTCTGATCTTTTCATGATTACCAGACAATAAAACATCAGGAACGGTATCTCCATTGAAATCATATGGCTTTGTATATTGCGGATATTCCAATAATCCGTTTTCAAAAGATTCCTCTTCTGTACTTTCCTTACGGATTACACCATCTAATAAACGGATAACAGAATCCGCAATATTCATACATGCATACTCGCCGGAAGAAAGAATATAGTCTCCTAAAGATACTAATTCATCACAATGTTTATAGACTCTTGCATCAATACCTTCATAGTGCGATGCGATCAGAATCAGATGATTCTGACGGACATATTCATGAGCTTTTGCTTGTGTATAAGGCTTACCGGATGGAATGGCCAGAATGACATAACTGTCTTCTTTTCTGACTGCCTCTAATGCTTTTAATACCGGTTCTGCCTTCATAATCATGCCGGCACCGCCGCCATAAGGAGAATCATCCAGATGACGGAAAGAACCATCCGCATAGTTACGGATATCAGCAATTTCAAGCTGTAATGTATGATTGTTTTCCGCATGCTTTACAATTGGTGAATTCTCTAATGAGGCAAGCATTTCCGGAAACATGGTCAGGATTGTAATAATCAAAGTCCTACCTTCACTTCCGGATCCATTTCTGTAATATAGCCGACATACTTGTCATACCATGCCTGATGGTTTGGCAGATAGGTATCATCTGTCATCTGTGAAAATGGTACGGTTTCAAAGTCTTTCTTTGTGACATCGTTATAGTATTCCCACATCAGATCAGCTCTGACATCGTCAATAGAGATCTTTACATTACCATTCGGATTTGTTGTTTTGTTTATTGTTAAAGCTGCCATCATTTCTATTCTGGAATCTGTATACTGGGCAGCACATAAGTTTCCTAATGCATAGAAACAGATTGTATGATCATTTAATCTCTGGATTGGTTCGATGACATGCGGGTGATTGCCGATAATGATATCGGCACCGGCATCCGCCATTTTCTGGGCCAGTTCTTTCTGTTCTTCTGATGGTTCATACTGATACTCTACACCCCAGTGAATCGCGACAATCACGACATCCGCTCTTGACCTGGCATCAGCGATCCTGGCAATTAATTCATCTGTTTTGCCATCATAGCAGGCCACAAGATACTCCTGTCCCTCTGGCGGCTGAAGACCATTCATGCCATAGGTATAGGAAATAAAAGAATAGGTAATGCCATTCACTTCATAGACTGGTATGGCATCATAATCTGCCTGTGAGAGATAGGTACCGCTGGTGACTACACCAGGCTGACTGTTCCAGAAATTTACGGAATTTGTAATTCCTGTGACACCCATATCAAGAGCGTGATTATTCGCAAGTGAGACAAGATTAAATCCATGCTGGACCATCTGTTGGCCAAATGCCTGCGGTCCATTAAAAGCAGGATAGCCATGAATACCTAAATCATCCCCGCCAAGAATCGTCTCCTGGTTGTAATACTGCAGATCATATGGCTCTGCTATATCCCATATCCGATGCAATTGTTTGAAGAAATCAAAGGATCCATCTGCCTGCATGGCATCATAGTCTATAGTTGTATGTAAAAGACCATCTCCTACCATAAATAATGAAGCACTGGTAGTAACTGGTTCGCCTGTTGCTTCGGCAGTAGATGAAGCCGTCTCTTCCACTGCTGTTTCAACATGATCTTTTCTGTATTTCTGCATAACAAATACAGTTGTTATGCCAATACAGGCAATCACAACGAAAGCCAAAATTATTTTTCCGCCTTTGCGCATACGCTTCTTATGTTTTTTCATAAATCGTTCCCCTGTTGACAAGTATTATATCAAAGCAAGTGTCTCTATAGAGACAAGCTTCTAATTATTCATGGTATTTTGTCTGAGGATTTGTTATAATCATTCCTGCTAAGCAACGGGATGTGGCTCAGCTTGGTAGAGCGCTTCGTTCGGGACGAAGAGGTCGTGGGTTCGAATCCCGTCATCCCGACTGAAATAAAGGATTTTCAAAACTGTATGTTCTGAAAATCCTTTTATTTTACACTTTGTTAACTAATTGTATTTTTGACAGATCATGATTAATACTTTACATTGTTAACTTATTATCAGTTTCTGGCTTTTTCCAAATCAGTTGTTCTGAGTACTTTTGGTGAACGTTGACTGAAGCTGTCATTTCCATTTACATTATCAACATATTCTGCATTAAGGTTAGTTACTGGAATTGAATCATTTATCACTTTCACTTTTAAAGCATAATAATAATCCGATTGATAATTCTGCTTGATTGGAGTGAAACCTTCCTCAGCCAGCATCCTGATCAGGTCAGACCTTGATACAAGGCTTCTCTTAACTATTCTGCAAAGTTGTGGCTCCAGATGATACTTTCCGGTAACATCTACATTATTGATATAGAATCGGAACATATTTACCCGTGATATATCATGATGGTGTGAATAGACAACATTTCCTCTTATTGCATAGAAATAAAACCAAAATTCCGATCCTGTTTTCAAAAGTCCTTTCGATTTCAGAAATTCATAATACTCACTATGACTGTTATCACCCATATTTCCCAGAGCAAATATATCGAAAGGTTCCAAATACCTGGTTGTTCTACGTATTATCGGAACATTGCCTGGTGTCTCTTTCGATGCAGGTTCCTGAAGGATCATTTCAGTATAATATCTCATTCTGTTAAGCCGTGAACTGAATCTTGCTTTTTCATTCAGCATTGACATTATGAATTCTTTCAATTTTTCTTCGCTATCTTCTTTTATGCTTTCTTCAGATAAATCCAGTTACTTCCTTGTGATATCATTTTTGCACTTGTAAGCCAGAAATCGTAATTTCAGGTGCAATTATCTTATATTTTGCACTTTAATATATTAAAATCTTACTGATGAATATCAAGAAACTGTTTTACACCATGGATACAGATGCATTTGAAAGCTATATCCATAATATTAAAAATGATCCGGGAACTATATCTGTATTATCCGGAAAGTATTTTCTCTTTCCCGATAAAGAGATAAATGATTCTATCATCCAGCTTCATAGAATCCAGACAGAATTTGATGCAGTGGCTCATTCATTTTCTGACTTTTCTCAGAAACAGATCATTCAGAGTTATCTGATTGATGAGATTCAGAATACAAATGAGATTGAAAATATCCATACAACGAGGCATGACATATTTTCGGTTATGAATCATGTTAAGAAGAGACCTTCTGATCATCACATCAATTCTGTTCTCAACAGCTATGCTCTGCTATTGAAACAGAATGACCAGAAATTAAAAGAACTGAAAGATCTGAGAGAACAATATGATCTGCTTATGCAGGATGCTTTTGAAGATGAAGAAGATAAACCTGATGGAAAGTATTTCCGTTCTAAATCTGTCAGTATCTCTGATGGTCTTAAAACAGTTTATAACGGTTATTATCCTGAAGAAAAGGTCATTGAAGGAATGAAACAGTTTCTGAGTATTTATAACAATGCCTCTATGGATATTTATCTGAGACTGATCATTTCTCATTTTATGTTAGAGACAATTCATCCTTTTTACGATGGGAATGGAAGACTTGGAAGATATCTTTTTTCAAGAGAACTTTACAGACAGGAAAGAAGTTATGCGGCATTTCTGATTGCCTCATGTATTAATAAACAGAAAAGCAATTACTATAAGTCTTTCCGTGAAACAGAAGATATTCATGAATACGGATGTCTTAACACTTATACAGATATGTTTCTTAAGATTCTTTCTGATGGGTTTTCTGATGAAATCATGAAACTGAAAGAGAAAGAATCTACCCTTCAAAATCAGATAAACGAAATACCAGATGATATCCGGAAATCTGAAAGAAAGATTCTGATTGTTCTTTTAGAAGCTTCCATATTTACTTTCTTTGGCATTTCCATTGACGAAATCATCAAACAGACATCTTCTAGTAAAAGAACTGTCATCTATGCATTAAATGATCTTAGAAAACGTAACCTTCTTATAGAAACTAAGTTTGGAAGAATTATATTTCATAAAGCAAAGCTTTAATACTCTGGCCAATGATATTCCTTATCCAGGTATCCATCCAGGAATGCCTGCGCCAGGGAAGGTCTCCTGATATTCTTTCTTGCTTCATCAATAGAGAAAACATACCAGGAATCTATCTCTTCATTAGGATGCGGTTCTCCTTCTACAGTAACCGTGAAGTTTAACATTAATGTATTAGATGGTTTGAAATAATGAGAATGATTGAAGTGAATGGTCTTTACATCAAGATCCATCTCTTCCTTCACTTCTCTTCTGACCGCATCCTCCGCATCTTCTCCTTTATTGACATACCCTGCCACAAGAATATAGCTGTCTCTTCCATATTGTTTAATCAGAAGAATCTTATCTTTGTTTCCATTCATGACGATCATACTGACGGCAGTATTGAATACCGGAAAACGGTAATCCTTACATTCAGGACAGTAGGGTACTTCTTTTCCATCTGCTTCCAGATATTTCATTTCCAGCTTTGTGCCGCATTCCATGCAGTATTTCATTTCCATGTTTTGCTTTCTTTCAACTGTGATAAATATACACAAATTTTCATTATTCATAAAGTTACGGATATCGTACAATAGAATGAGAGGTTTTATAATGAATGTACCAGGCTGGTTAATTCTGGATTTATATGTCATGTTATTAGCATGGATGCTGTTCTTTTTTATTATCCGCCGCAAACAGAAAACACGACAGAACCATAAGTTTCTGATTCTTCTTGTTACGGTTATCATTCTATTGACTGGTGATATGCTTTCCCGCTGTGATCCGGATGGAAATCCAGGTATTCCTTATATTCTTTCCCGTATTGGCAACTACATTATCTTTGCCGGAGATCCTTTCGGATATCTGATGGTATTGGGTTACATTGACTCATGGATTGTGAATACGCATCAGAAGAAAAGCAGTAAGGCAGTTATTATGCTTGTTTCTGTCTATGTACTTGTTAATCTGATTACCGTAACTATCTCTGATTTCGGTGGTCTTAACTGGTTCTATTCTTTCCCTGAAAGAATTTATGAAAGAGGTCCTCTTTATGTTCCAAGAGGAATTACAAACATGGCATTCTGCCTGCTTATCGGTATGTATATTCTGTTAAGGAAGAAAGATATCAGGACTGCATATACCAATTATGTCATTGCCTTTCCTATCATTGTATTATTCAGCGGTATGTTACAGGTATTTGTTGGTGGAGCAGCCTATGAATATGCAGGTACTGTCTATGCATGTCTCTTGCTGTATATCTATGTACAGAATCACAACATGGATACAGATTATCTGACCGGTTTACTTAACCGGAAAGGAATCGATGAAGAACTGCAGTACAGAATTCATCATGCTGCAGACGTTCCTTCTTTCACTACGTATCTTCTGGATCTTGATTTCTTCAAGAATATCAATGATAACTGTGGTCATGAAGCAGGTGATGATGCATTGCGCTGCATGTCTGCTTTACTGCATAAAGCATTCGGCAGAAAAGCAGTTGTCGGCAGATATGGTGGTGATGAATTCCTGATTATCAATGATGTTTCTACTTTGGAGGATGCGGACGCATGCATTCAGGAACTCGCTTTACTGTGTCATTCCTTTAATGATGAAAAGACATCCTCACATCCTTATAAACTTTGTTTCAGTGCTGGCTATGCTGTATATTCTAAAGCAGAATATCCGACTCTGGACGATTATGTACGCATACTGGATCAGAAGATGTATCAGGAAAAGATCCATCATCATGCCTTAAGAAATTAAAAGGAAGCATGGCAATTCACAAAAATTTTTTAATCGGTAGAAGCCACGCCCCTTTATGGGGCGGTTTTG
>DXZE01000030.1 GCA_019415435.1 Erysipelotrichaceae bacterium | reverse complement strand
ATTATGATCATACCAGCCAGGGATTTTTACTAGATGCATACGTATTGACGCTTACTTTGTAACTGTACCATTCATAAAGATATCTTTCATCTTCATCATGAGAACCAAGCGATGCCTTAAAAGACAACGGGAACAGTACAACAACACTGATCACAACTGTAACAATCAAAGCTATCAGAAATCTTCTTACATTCTTCATGTGATACCTCAGAACCGGTTATAGATAAAGTCCGTAGACGCATTACCAAGATTCAGGAAAGCAAAGGCAAATAAAAGGCCTGACAGTACCCCTCCTAGTACGAATTTCTGTTTATGGTTCATTCTTTCAACAAGGTGTTGTGATGCCGGGACAAAGGCAACGATCACTGTTAATACAACAAGCAGTGGAATAATCCCTTCTATCTGAATACTCTGTAATCCCATTGGTCTGATCATTGCGAGTAACATGATTCCTGCATCATGGAACGTAGATGCCCGGAAAAATACCCATCCGATTACAACACATACAAATGTCAGGATTCTTGCCAGTACTGTTGGAAACTTATGACCATACTTCATCCAGAGATTATTGATGATGAGATACACACCATGTAAAAATCCCCAGAATACAAAAGTCATGCCTGCTCCATGCCATAAACCGCATAGAGTCTGGGCAATAAGCAGATTGGCATACTTACGTTTCTCCCCTTTGCGGTTACCGCCAAGCGGTATATAGATGTAGTTTCTTATCCAGCTGCCTAAGGATATATGCCATCTGCGCCAGAAATCACGTACCGAGTTGGATTGATATGGCGCATCAAAGTTAATTGGCAGGGTGACATTAAACATTCTGCCTAATCCATAAGCCATGTCTGAATAACCGGAGAAATCAAAATATAACTCTAATGAAAAACCAATAGCTGCACTCCAGGCTCCGATAAAACCAGTATGCGTTAGATTCTGGAAAACAGGATCTACATATCCTGCCAGATAATCCGCAATCACGACTTTCTTAAAGATACCAATGCAGAAAAGACTCACACCAGTGATAAAGGAATCTGGATGGAACTTTGTAAATTCCTTGTCATTGAATTGCGGAATGACTTCCTGATGATCCATGATTGGTCCAGAAGAAATCTGGGGAAAGAAGGACGCAAACAAGCCATAGGATAAAAGACTGTATTTCTTATCAAATCCTCTGTACACATCAATGAGATATGCCATCTGGGTAAAGGTATAGAAAGATATGCCTAATGGCAGAATGATATGCTTAGTTACATAGGTCACATGCAAAAGAGAGGCAATGGAAGATAAGAAGAAATTGGTATATTTAAAGTATCCTAATAAACCAAGATTAAAGAGTAAGCCAATGATTAACCATGGCTTTTTATGCAAAGAGTCAGCCATGACTCTTCCAATGATGTAATTAACAAGTATAGAAAGCCACAGTATCAGTAATACTTTAGTGCCATTGAAGTAATAGAAAATAATGGAACAGACTAATAACCATAGCTTTGAAAGCACATTATCCTTACTCTTTATCTTCCCACAAAGATAAAATCCTATTAATGCGGCAGGTAAGAAACCAATGATAAAACGATAGGAATTAAAACGCATCAATAAACCTTCTTATTCTTGTATCTTATCTGCCACCACTTCATCTGTACATGTTTATGAAGAGAATATCTGCGGTTGAATTCACTTCTCTTCTTATAGTCTCTGATGTAATCAAATTCACCAATGTATTCTGTATAAACTGGTCCAAAAGAACTCTTGTAGTTATATAAGCCATAGTTAGGATCAGTAGGTGTTGTTTCACCAGAGAAACCAACCATGTCATAATCTGTAACCCCATGTTTCTTCATATCACACATGGCATAGTAATGCAGATTATCTACCGGTCTGATAAAACCAAATGCTTTATGGTTGTAAGTATACAGATCCCATGACTTATTGCCCCAATAGATAAATAAGCCGCAGGCAATCACTACATGAGAACCAAACTCTTTCTTTAATTTCTCTGCCTTTTCAATATTCTCAGCTACCTTTTCTTTAGCCTTTAGATCTTTCTTGTATTTGGATGATTCCAGATCCTTCTTTGTATCTGCCATCATCGCATCTAAGTCAATCTCAGTGACATATAAACGGGCATGATCTTTAAATAACTGTAACAGGTCGTTAAAGAACCCATAGGAATGTGGTTTAAAGCCATCCTGACGGGTTAACTGACCTTCCAGGTACATCAGGTCTTTGATATTGCTTTCATCGCCTGTATGCGTGGAAACATGCCATGAGGCATGGTGACGGATGGCTCTTCTTCTTGAAGACTGGAAGTTATTAAAGATTTCTTTCTCAGCAGGCTTCAGATCCACGATTAAAGTAAACCGGTTTGTAAAAGAACCATTATAGGCATAGCCGTATCCCTTATGCTTGAAACCGGTTGACTTGATATCAAGAGTTGTATTCTCATTATTAAAATCCATTAAGACATTACCCCTGATATCATGTGGTACACGTACCACATTCGGATCTGTTCTTAGAAAATCCACACCTTTTTCATCACAATACTGCTTTAATGCCTCAAAGGCATCTTTGACAAGCTTACGGTCTGTATAATCAATGCATGGTCCCCATGGTACATAGAGATAATCAGCACCACACTGATGCTCTCTTAAAGCCATGGCAGTACCCTTTAATGCATCACCTTCATAGAAGCCAAGGCATTCATAGGAATCATTCTCTGTATCCTTCTTGAATCTGCCCCAGCGAGCTGTCTTCATATAATGACCATAGGGATGCTCTGCTACATAAGCATCAAACTTTTCTTCATTACTGATTCTGCGAATGTTCATGACTGATCCTTTCTTTATGCGTGATGTACACGATTTCCGACAAGTGAAATGATATCCCGGTTAAACATCTGCTGCGGTACTTTCATAAGATGCGTTAAGCCAAAGTAAACAACCATTGCGACCAGACCATTCATGCAGAGCTTTCCAAAAGCAATGATCTTTCTGCCTTGATCTCCTGAAATACCTACCATACGTAAGCCATAGGAAACAGCCCACATGGCAGCCAGGGCAATGATGATCTTGCATGTATTTTTATAGATGACACCAAGATCTACATGGAATGTAAAACTCATCTCCCTGATGTTTCCGGCAAAGACAAATACGTTACCCAAAATAGAAGAAACAACAGCACCACGATAACCGATAAAGTAAATTAACGGTATCATTGTAATACCCTTGATAATAGCGGAATATAACTGTCTCTTTAAGACATCTTCCTTTAAGCCTAAGGCAATCATCAAAGAACTCGATACTGGGCAGATTGTACCCAGGAAACCTTCTATCGCTATCCATCTGATAACACTGGCAGATAAGCCAGGATTGCTTGTATAGAAAAGAATATGATAAATATCACTTGCATAGACCGCAATGATAATACTTAAGAAACTGCCTATGAATAAGACAATGCCAATGCATTCCCTGACGATCTTACGGATGGAATCTTCATCATTTTCCGTTAAGGCTGCAGTCACATGCGGAATCATCGCAGCCACAAAACCAGGTGCGAGAATCTGCGGGATACTGGTTAACTTACTTCCGGCATAGTTTACAGCAGAAAGAATAACACTGACTTCATCCCCACTGTAGTTATGCAATCTTAAACCAACTGGTAACAGAATGGAATTAAAGACATTATCAATGTATCCGATCACTGCTGTAAGAAGGTATGGAATAGCTAAAGCGATTAATTCTCTGAAGAGCTTTCTCATGCCTGCGGCACGTTTTGTCTGCCGTGAAGCAGGTTCTTTGATTTCACCTATATGTTTCCTGTCAAAATAGTGAATCTGCGCAATACCCGCAACTGCCGCAACACTTGTAGAAAGTACTGCCGCATATAAGGCATACTTTCTTTCCATATGCATGACATAAACAAGTATGTATGCCATGGAAAGCAAGAAACCAACTCTGACAAACTGTTCAAATGCCTGGGAGAAGGCATACTCACTCATTTCCTTTCTTCCCTGCCAGAATCCTCTGTAAGCAGAAAGAATCGGCACGAAGAAGATTGCCAGGGCAAGGATGATGATCGTGGCACGCATGATCGGAATATCTTTTGTGACAGCTACTAATGAGGCAATTAATCCGGAAAATAACATCAGGATGATCATGCCCAGGAAGCCTAAGATACTCATGATGCGCAGCGATATCTTCTTAACTTTCAATAAACTCTTATAATCCTCTAATGTTGTGTACTTGGCTACGATGGTAGATATCGCAAAAGGAATGCCGGCTGTAAAGATATTCAATACATAGGAATAGATCTGATAAGCCGTTCCATAGTAGCTCATTAAGGCATCTGATCCAAGGATGGAAGAGAGTGGAATAGAATACAGAAGACCCAGAAGCTTCGCAATGAAAAGACCAGCTGTACCAATCATACCACCCATTACAACTGACTGTTTCATACTGCGATTCATCTTTTTTCTGTTATCGTCTTTCTTCATAGATTTTCTTTAATGCTTTAACTTGCGTAAAGCATGATATACCTTATCAACCGGTGATAAGGATGCTTCAAACTCCCCGATTAATTCAATGACTTCACCATTGAATTCCTTCTTGAATAAATATACGCCATAGTCATCGGCACTATCATTAAAGATGCCCGAAATACCATAGAGATTATAGCGTTTGATGCCATGTTCCATGCCATACTTCATCATCTGCCAATGTAATGCAAATGGAGATGAGAACTGCTTGTATTCTTCATAGACACCGGCAAGCAGACACATGATTTCATTCTTATTCACAAAGAAGACACTGGAAGATAAGGTCAGTTCAGTACCTCTTTCTTCCTTGAGCTTTTCTGCCTCTTTAATTCTCTTTTTATAAGAAGCCAATACTTCTTCCGTAACCTTCTTGCGTTTATTGATCTTTGTAGAATCAGGATTAACCGCCAGTTTCTTATTGCAGTCATCCAGGATATTCTGCTGTTCTTGTAATTCTTCATTTTCTATCTTCAGATAGTAATCAAGATTAATCACAGCCGATAAGAACATGGCGTGACCTCTTTTACCAAAGCTTTCAAGAAGATCCCTGTAATATTCTGCACTTCTGACTTCAAAGCCTCTTCTTTCACCAGTAGCCTGGGCTACTCTGATGAATTCATCAATATCTGATTCATCCAGTTCTTTTGTATAGATCTTATACTTGATGGTTCTCTGGATGCTTCTTCTTGCATTTCTTTCAAAGCTTGCAAGAAGTGTCTTTTCATCATAGCCCTCTAAAGGAACGGTATACATCCAGCGGCATTCTCTTGTTAAATCAATGCCACGGGTAAAACCATGATGCTTATAGCCGCAGGATTCAATTGTTTCTACAACATCACTGTTATCAAAACCACCTGGTACTTCATTACCATCAAGATCCCTTTGCTTATAAGGAAGATATGGATCAAAACGGATGGAAAGACCCTTTCTCTTCTTACAGAATTCCTTTAATGAATTTAAGAAATAGGTCAGTAATTCTGTATTATGAAAATCAATTAAGAAACCACGCGGGGAATAGTATTGACGGAAACCCTTGATCACACGATAGGAAAGCATGGCTCCGGCAATGATTACACCATTGTCCTTTACACCTACATATTCACTGTGAAAGCCTTCCTTTTCACGTAATTCTGCCATGTCTACAGACTGCCAGATATTATAGTCATCTCTGCTTTCAGAGAATGTCTGAAACTCCTGTTTATTCAGTTCTACAAATTCCATGTATGCCTCCAAAACCATGTTATTATACTGCAACTATAATAGGTTTGAGAAAAAAAGCATATCAGATATTGATATGCATTCAGGATTTTCTGGATTTATTGCGTATTTTACGCAGCCAGTCATACAGTTTACCGGTAAAGTTAACCGGCATGGAGAATTCACCAATGTATTCTATGACATTACCACCCCAGCCGCGCTTGAACTCATAGACACCATAAAAGATGTTATCTTTCTTTTCAAAGTTGCCAGAGATGCCATAGAAGTTGCATGCCTTGAATCCCATGGCATACGCATCTTTAATATGGGCATCATACATCGCATACTTTGGCGTAAATGAGCGGTATTCTTCCAAAGATCCAGATGACAGTGTGAGATACTCTTCTCCACTCTTCATGGATAATAAGGCTGCGACATCCTTGCCTTCAGGATATTTCTGCTGAAACTCTTGGGCAGCCTTGAGATCTTCTTCTAACCTGACTAAACGCTTGTCACTGGTTTCCTTTTTCTTAAGTAACTTGGCACCGACATGATCATGCGACATATCATCCAGGATCTTTTTGTTATTGGCCTGTTCTGCTTTCAGATTCTCACTTGCACACTGTACATAGGCATCGCCATCCAGGTGCGCAATATAGATATTCATCAGATCCTTCATCCAATGATACTGTTGCCTGTAGTAGTCAGCTTCACGATACTCAAAGTCTTTTCGTACAGCGGTAGACTTGAACAGTTCATCCATGATATCAAGATCTTTCTCATTGCCTTTTCTGACTGTAAGACCTCGGGAATAAGCCTTTTCCAGATTCTTACGGGTACTCTTGGAGAATTCATTCTTCTTTTTTTCATATGGCTCATCCAGTTCCATACGATATGCCCAGCGTACCTGTCTTGCTTCAAGATATTTGTTAAAGCCAAAGTGATGATAGCCAAGATCTAACAGATTATGCAGGGTTTCATCATCCGCCGGATGATCTTCCAGAATACTGCCATCTCTTCCTCTGAAACGATAGACATGGTTAGGATCAATGATGATTTCAAGTCCCTTATGCTTTCTTACAAACTTGACGATTTCTTCAGTGAAATAGGAAAGCAGCTCCTTGTTATGCCAGTCAATCAAATAGCCTCTTGGGGCATAAAACTGTTTCTTGCCAAGAAAGACGGTATTGGCACAGAAGACTGTACCGCATAGTATTTCATTATTATCGTCTTTGACACCAAGGTAATAGACATCAAAGCCCTGATCTTTACGCAGATCACCAAACTCTGCTGTCTGCATAAAGCTTTCTTCCTTCTGCTTACGTGAAAAAGAAAGAAACTCATCTCTTGTTAATTCTGTAAATTTCATTCTGTCTCCTTCTTTCCGGATCTGATCCTGGCCGCATGTTTTAATACAAACGGATAGATGTCATTAAAGGCTGTATACATAGGCTTATCCAGAATAATGTTAAATTCACCAATATATTCTTCTACATTCATTAGGAAGTTAGCCTTGAAGGTTGTTAAGCCATCATCTAATGTTCCTTCTACACCGCCAAAGGAACATTCATGAATATGATGTTCTTCACAGAACTTCAGGCATTCATTGTAAAGCAGATAGGATGCTCTGATACGCATAGCCTTAGGGTTATTGCCCATATAGAAGATCTCCATGAGATTTTCATTATAGACAGCCAGGACTCCACAGAGAATCATCTCATCCCTGCCCCAGTCTTTATAATCCTGTTCCACTTTTTCAAGTTCGGCGGATACTTCCTTAACGCCTCTTTCATGAATACCCTTCTGCTTTCTGGAAAGTTCAGACTGCTGTAAGGCATCTTCATGTTCTTTAAGTTCACTCTTTAATTTACTGATCTGCTTGGGGAAGTTAATCTTGGCGACCAGACATAAGGCATTA
The DNA here is from genome assembly GCA_019415435.1 of Erysipelotrichaceae bacterium. Taxonomy (GTDB): domain Bacteria; phylum Bacillota_I; class Bacilli_A; order Erysipelotrichales; family Erysipelotrichaceae; genus Bulleidia. The sequence continues at coordinate 17,004 of DXZE01000030.1, read as the reverse complement.
TCCCCATAGACATCGAGCATATTGCGGAAGTATTCCTTGTTTCTTAAGGCTATTTCCTTACGCATTTCGGTATAGTGCATGGCGGTAGAAAAGTCATCGAGATACTCATGACCGCAATATACCTCAGCACCCTTTTTAATGGCTGTATTGATGGAACGGATTGTCTTTCTGTCGAGATGATCAAAGTAACCAGGCTCTACATCCATTTCCGCATTAAAACGAGGCTGGGTGGATTCCGCAATCATTGTTGTATACCCGCGATGCTTTGCGCCAAGTGACTTTAGTAACTGCACAACATCCTGATTCTCATATGGATGCGGTTTATCCTTTTCCTTGAATGGATATCTTTTAGAATATACCTTTGGATCAAAGCGCAAAGCAATCGCATGATGCTTCCTGGCTTCAGTCTTAAGATGATCAAGCATAAAGGAAACCAGTTCAGGATTGTGATAATCCATAACCGGACCTCTTGGTACATAGAACAGTGTCTTTCCTAAAGGCATCTTATGAATCAGAACCAGGGCAGATGCGACAATCTTTCCATCTTCCGTTACACTGGTTAACATATGGCCCCAGTTATTTTTTATATCGATCCATTCCGGGCATTGGAATAAGGTATTCTGATCGGAATGGACTACAAAATTCCTTATTTCTGCAGGATCTGCATCTGTATGAAATACATATGACATATTCTTACCTCACACGCGTGTCTATTCTAACACTAAAAAAGCAGAGAATACACTCTGCTATCATGCAATGATTTATTCGGACTTCAAGGAACGGCTCATCAGCTTGGTAATCGCCTCTTCTGGGCTCGCACCTTCATACAAGACCGCATACACCTGATCTGTAATCGGCATATCAATGTGCTGCTTATGCGCTTCTTCATGAACAACCTTGCAGGCCAGTACACCTTCTACGGTCTTGGTATTGTCTTTCCAGAATTTTTCAGCGGACCCATCCTGACCAATCTCTAAACCTGCCATAAAGTTACGGGAGTGACGGGATGTACATGTAACAATCAGGTCCCCTACTCCATCCAAACCTAAATATGTCTCTGCTCTTCCACCCTGCGCGACACCATATCTTGTCATCTCGGCAAGACCTCTTGTCATTAAGGCTGCTCTTGCATTATCCCCCTGACCAATGCCTTCCAGGATGCCTGAGGCAATCGCCATGATGTTTTTAATGCCAACCCCAATCTCGGCACCGATGACATCCGTATTGCGGTATACACGGAAATAGTTATTGGAGAATAAATGCTGAATCATTTTCGCTGCTTCTTCATCTTCACTGACTGCATTGACAGATGTTAACTTGCGGATGATAACCTCTTCGGCGTGTGATGGTCCGATTAAAGAGACAACTGCTTTTCTCTTATCTTCCGGTACCACTCTTTGAATGACAACCGACATACGCTCATGGGTGTCCGGATGGAATCCCTTGGCAACGTTGATGATAACAGCTGGCTTTGTAATGTAATCCAGTGTTTCTTTCATGACGGATTCAATAGCTTTGACTGGTACTGCTACTAATATGACATCCGCATTTCTGATGCAGGATAAGTCTCCTGTTGCATGAACGTCTGGATTGACTGGTGCATCAAAATAACGGGAATTATGATGATTGTGTTCGATATCATTTGTTTCTTCTTCTGAGATACCCCACATCATGACATCATTGCCATTATCTGCTAAAACCTGTGCCAAAGCTGTACCCCAGCTGCCTGTACCCAGTATTCTTACTTTCATTCAGATACCTTCTTTCTAGCAATAATATGAATTGGCGTGCCTTCAAAGTCAAAGGCTCTGCGCAATGTATTTTCTATAAATCTCTGATAGGTAAAATGCATTAGCTTAGGATCATTGCAGGAAAGTACAAAGGTTGGCGGGCGTACGGATACTTCCGTAGCGTAATAGATTCTGAAACGCTTGCCATTACGGGCTGGTGCAGGTGTAGTGATCTGCGAATCCGCAATGACTTCATTAAGGATATTTGTCGCAACCCTGCGGCTGGCATTTTCATATACCTTATCGACCATTGGCATGATCGTATCCACTCTCTGATGGGTTTTCGCACTGACAAAGAGTATTGGTGCATAGGAAAGATACTGGAACTCTGCCCTTACCTTTTCGGTAAATTCATGCATTGTCTGATCATCCTTGGTAACGGCATCCCATTTATTGACAACGATGATAATCGGCTTACCTGCCTCATATGCGTACCCTGCCACATGCTTATCCTGTTCACGGATACCTTTTTCACCATCAATCAGGAATAAGGCAACATCACATCTTTCTATGGCGCGCATTGCTCTGAGTACAGAGTACTTCTCTACATTTTCATAGACTCTGCCACGTTTGCGGATACCAGCTGTATCGACAATGACATAAGGTCTGGAATCATAGACAAATGGTGTATCTATCGCATCACGGGTTGTACCCTGAATGTCTGAAACAATGGATCTTTCTTCATGAAGGACAGCATTGACTAAAGAAGACTTGCCTACATTCGGTTCTCCGATAACGGCAATATGAATACCCTTGTCTTCTTCCTGGTTCTTTTTTTCAGGCATTAATTCCATGCATTTATCCAGGACATCACCAACACCAATGCCATGGACGCCAGAAACTGCAATCGGATCACCAAGACCAAGGTTATAGAACTCATAGATATTCATCATACGCTCTTGTGAATCAATCATATTGACCGCAAGAACAACCGGCTTTTTAGATCTCTGTAACATGGCCGCAATATACTTGTCATCATCACTTAAACCAGTCTTGCCATTAACAACCATCAGGATGACATCTGCTTCATTGACAGCGATTTCTACCTGAGCTCTGATTTCTTCCTGGAAAGGCTGATTTTCTAATTCAATACCACCGGTATCGATGATCTGAAACTGATGACCGGTCCATTCACTGACAGCATAGATTCTGTCTCTTGTAACACCAGGCACATCTTCTACAATGGAAAGTCTTTCACCCGCTATGCGATTAAAGATCGTAGACTTGCCTACGTTAGGTCTGCCTACGATCGCTATTGTACCAATATTCATGACTGTTTCTCCTCATTGATAAATGGCAGTGCAAGCTGATAGATCTTCTCTGTCACTTCATCAATTGTCATCTCTGACGTATCAATCTCAACCGCATCATCAGCCTTGCGTAATGGGGAAACTGCACGATGCATATCTCTTTCATCACGCTGTCTGATTTCTTCTGCGATTGTTTCTATATCACTGGTAGGAATACCTTCCGCAAGGTCCTGCCTGTATCTGCGTACAGCTCTTGCTTCAGGGGATGCGGTCATAAATACCTTTACTTCTGCATCCTTTAAAACAACTGTACCGATATCTCTTCCATCCATGACAAATCCCTTGGACTTAGCCATCTCCTGCTGTCTTTTGACAAGATTCTTACGTACACCTGCATGTCTTGATACATCACTAGCGGTAAGAGATATTTCATCCATACGGATGTCTTTGGAGACATCCTTTCCATCCATCAGTACTTTGCCATCAGCACATAATTCAATATCCGTATGTGCCAACATATCGCAAAGTGCCTTATCATCATCGAGATCCACATGTTCCTGTAATGCCTTTAAAGCAGCACATCTGTACATGGCACCTGTATCGAGATGAATGTAATGGAGTTCTTTGGCAAGACGCTTGGCAATGGTGCTCTTTCCTGCCGCACTTGGTCCGTCTATTGCAATATTAATCTTCATGACTTAACCTCTTGATAAAACAATCCAGTAAATAACAATGCCTAAAATAATAGCTAAGGCAATGATCAATACAATCAAAACAACATTCAGGATACGGTTCGTCCGCTGCATCTTATCACTGACCTCAGAAAGATTATCTTCATAATCATCTAACTGGGCCCGCATCTGGGTTGTTTCATTTAATAACTGCTGTCTAGCCGTTCTTTCATTCTGTAAGTGTCTTGAGAAAGAATCTGTATTGTGATCAGAATGATCATCATCTTCAAACGGACTTGTATTCAATTGCGCTGTATTACTTGTGGACGCATTATTATTTGAAGTAGAAGCCTTTGAAGAATCTGTACCATTGACAAGATTCTGTACTTCCTGCATGATTGCTTCCCGACTCATCGTTTCAGAATTACCATTCTGCGAAGGCTGAGCTGGTTCAGTTTCTGAAATCTGCTCGGTTTTAGCTGGACCATCATCGAATAATTCACTGCTTAGCTGGGCAGTTCTGGTATCTTCTTCTCTTTGATAAGAGGGTCTTGATACAGGATTTTGTTTCCTGGCAGGTTCAAACTGTATGTTGGAAGTATCATCTTCCGCATTTTTTCTGCTGTAAGGACGATCCGGAATGGAATCCTCCTGATTATTCCTGTTTAAAGAACGCAGAATATTGACCTGGGTATTTTCCGAAGAAGCATTACCCTGTTCAATGTTATACTGCTTGACTTCACGGATATACTGATCCAGAAAATCATTATCAAATGTCGCTGAATCATTCTCGTTTCTATAAAAACCAGAATTATAGGAAGGTGTTGTATTCACCTCTGGCTTTCTGGCTGGCCTGTAGGATGGCTGAGACTGTGGCTGCGGCTGTGGTTTTTCAATATTACGTGCATGGGTTGCCCGATGCATATCGGAAATGGAATAATCTTCTTCCGGTGCCTTGAAGTTACTGCTGTCAATCTGATTCAGCCGTCTTTCAAAACGTGACAGGTCTCTGGTACTGACATTATCAGACTCATTGTCACTCTGTAAACTTTCACGAAGCTTTTTATATTTCTCTGTACGTGAATAATTAGCCATCAGATTCATTCTCCATATATTAACAGCTCAATTATACATGAAATTCATGGATCATTAAAGCGTATAAAAACTGTGTCTGCTTAGAGGATTTACCTGAAAGTAAACACAGTGTCAGGAATTAACGATGTAAGATCGGGGAAATATGTTTGTACAGTACTGCTGTAATCGCACTGACGATAACACCCTTTAAAAGATTGAATGGTGCTACTGAAAACAGTACGAATGTCCATACATCCTTAATGGCCGGGATAATAGCTGTACCCATCGCAATCAATGCGGACATCGGCATGCCATAAAGCCTGGAATACATCGGAAGCAGCAGTACAGCATTTAACAAAGTTCCGACAATTGTCATGCATAAGGTTCCAACTAACATGCCAATGAATGCTGTCTTCTTTGTTTTATGATGCCTGTAAATGATAGATGCCGGAACAGCTAAGGAACAGCCGATCACAAAGTTGGCAAATTCACCAACAAATGCTGTTGTTGTTCCCTGGAAGAGAAGATTCAGAACAATCTTCAAAGCTTCAATCCATACTGCCGCAGCTGGTCCTAAGGCAAATCCGCCGATTAATACTGCTGTTTCAGAGAAGTCAATCTTGTAGAAAGATGGAGCGAATGGTAACGGGAATTCAAAGAACATCAGTAAGAATGCGATTGCCGAGAGAATTGCAATTCTGGCAATTCTACGCACAGTGAGATACTTTGTTTTTGTTCCTTCTTTCGGAAATGTTGTCATGGGTTTTCTCCTTTCACCCTTCGTTTCTTATGACAAATAAAAACGAAGGCTTACAAAGATAAACCTCCGGGTTAGATAAAAACGTGGAATATTCTTAACTCTTCCATCCAGACTTTACTGTCGCTGCCGGAATTTCACACGGCTCGGCCATATAGGCTCGCGGAGTTTACCGCCGGTCGGGAATTACACCCTGCCCTGAGTTTTATCGCTTACATTATAGAAACAGATACAATGCTTGTAAAGTATTGTAATCAATTCATTAAGGCAAATATCTGAAAAATATCACCACAGAACAAATGTACATATACAAATCCTAATAAGAAGAACAGGACAAGACATGTACCTATCGCTAAGACAATCTTGGCAATATGAATATGACAGAGTATTAATGCATAGATCCTGCAGGCAAGCCCAGCAATGATACCGGCAGCTAACAGGATTAAACCTACAACACTGCTTAAATGCATAAACAGACATGCAAGGATAAAGAAACAGAATTCGAGTGGTGAGGCAAATGTTCCCAAGGCATGTATGCGTGCCCTGTCAGAACCTTCTCTTAATGTAGAGGCATAAGCACCGATAATACGGTAATTGACATATTCTGAAATAATGCCATAGATAAACAGACGAAAGGCCAGATATGCCTCTTGTGTAAAGTTCATGGAAAGAATCGAGAAGTCTGCTGTATTGATATGTGAACATACCGCTTCGGCTAAGGCAAATCCTATTAACAGCCAACGGCATACAGCACTGGCAAAGATCTGACCATTGCTTAACATGGCATAGTCATACTCAGATGCCTTCCTGATAACTGCAAATGGATAAAGAATGCATTCACCTGCGGTAAAGTCAGGTTCACTGGCAAGACGATCCAGTTCATCCTCTTTTTCCTGATACTTTATTTCTCTCTTTTCAGATCTTGAAAGAGATTGTTTCTTCTTTTTAGCTTTTTTCTCTTCTGGTTTGGTTTCTTCCAGATGCGGTATGGATATCTCAGTTGTTTCAGTATGCTTTTCAACTGTTTCATCTGCCGTAATGAATAAAGAATCTTTCTTCTGAATGACAGAATGATATACATTCTGTTTCTTTCCTGCATAGATACAGTGTCTGAAAGATACTGCCCGCTTATGACGGTCAGATGGTAGTGCTGTTCTTCTGTTTCCGGAATATCTCTTTCTCATGTTTGACTCCCTTTTAATGAGTCAGAAAATGTGCCTTATGGCACATAAACTGTCATTCTTTTGCTCTGCCGTTGTATTTGCCATCTGCTGTAGAGATGACAACATTTTCTCCATTCTGAATAAACAGAGGAACCTTAATCTCAAGACCTGTCTCTAATACAGCATTCTTTGTGGCAGCTGTAGCTGTATCACCTTTGACAGCCTGTTCACATTCTGTAATCTGCAATGTGACTTTATCCGGTAAGATGACACCTAAAATTTCACTGCCATCATTGATCATGATTGTGACATTATCATTCGGCTTCATGAACTGCATTTCCCACTTTAGTCTGTCCTTAGGGATCTCTATCTGTTCATAGGTCTCATTATCCATAAAGACAAGGGATGTACCATCATCATACAGATACTGCATCACCTTACGGTCGATATTGGCAAGTTCTACCTTGTCTCCGCCGGTAAAGGATAATTCCTTAATGACACCAGAACGTAAGTCCTTTACCTTGACCTTAACGATCATCTGACGCATCGCTGTCTTGTTTAACTGAAGGTTTAATACCTGATATATATTATTTTCATAAATGAAACTTGTTCCAGGTTTCAAATCATTCACAATAACCATTTTTATTACCTGCCTGTTCTCTAATATTTTATAAAAACAGGTATATTTGTCAATGTAAGGAGACAGGCATGAAAGCCGCCTTCCATGCCTGTTTATTCCGTATTTTCCAATGTGTAATCCAGTATTTTATTACTCTCTTCACTAAAGGTAATGGTGATCTCATCATAAGAGGTTGTTACATAGATGATACCTGCATTTATTTCGATGGCATAGGATATGCCATTGACTTCATAACTGCCGTTTTCAAGATCATTATTTAACAGATGACATTTCACATCAGTTATGACATGCATGTCCTTTGCCTGTCTTTCCAATGCCTTTTGCATATTCATGCATGTTTCCATGCGGTATGAAATATTCTGCATAACAATAACAATCACGCTGGTGATATACAGTAACATGCTTAGAAAATAGGTGCTGACAAAACCATCATGTCTTTGGAATAAGTGCTTTTTCAATAGTCTTTCCTTCTCTTTCATAGTGAATCATCCATGTATTGTTATCTTCATAGAAGACGGCATTATCAATGTCAGAAAAGAATATCTGGGTACCAGGCTGTAAGATGACGTGATTGTTCTTATAGGATAGACCCATATCTCTTTCCTTGTTTTCAAAGCAGAGAACATTGTTTTCAAGATGGATATCATAGCTGCATAGAAGAATCTGCCGTAACTGATATTCCGCTATCATATCCTGTACCGTTTCATCTTTATGCAATGTTCTCTGCAATACGGATATCGATAGCATCACCCCCGGTATTAACATGCATACAATCATCATCGTTAATAAAAGATCACTTAAGGCAAAGCCCTGGCTGGAGGACTTGTGCATATTTGACATGTATCGACCTTCCTCATTTCCTGTTTCATCTTTTCATCTGTTCTTTCGGCGTGGTCATAGATACGCTTTTGAGAACCAGTATAGACAATAATGGCAGAAGAGATAACAAGAGCCATGACACAGACAATAAAGACACATACAAGTGCATCGGTAAGCAGAAAACCTTTCTTATTTAAAAACAAGTCTGCCTCCTCCAAGTTCTATGACAATACGCCTGTTCTTCTTTCCTTTTGTGATTGTCTTTGCCTGATTAACATTACCCTCTCCATTAAACCAGATCTCTTCACCATCTTCGGTTTCATAACATTCTGCTTCACTATGTACAATGGCATCACTCTGTTTTTGCCAATACCCATCCGCAAAGCCATAGTAATCCGATTCTGCAAATTCATGAACCGGTATGCATAAAGCACCCAGCATACCGATACCAAGCAGAACAATGCACATTTCTGCAAGCATGAATCCCTTAGTGGATTTCAGCCTGACCATTAGCGATCACCAGACTTTTCGAACCATCACAGGTTAGCTGCTGCTGTGATAAAAGGCCTGCATTAACTAAATCCTGGGCACTGGAAGGATATTCCTCATATTCCATCTTGTATTCGAGTATGGCCGCATCAGCCACTTTCTCCAAGCCCTTGCAGCCTTTGTTGTTAACGACATTCAAGGTCTTCTGGATAGAAGGTACACTTAACAGAAACAATACAGAAATGATGATGACAACAATTGTCATTTCAAGTAATGTAAATCCTTTTTTACTTTTAATTTTTCTCATAGTCTTTTTCCTTTCAAATATTCTGAAGCATCGTGATCGGCATCATTAGTACCCTGTATACAAAGATCAGAACAATACCGACTGAAGCATAGGAAACAAGCTGTACGCAATGAGAGAAACGACGAATCGCGGCCAATGTACGGAGATGAACCATGTCCAGATACCCTTCCAGCATTCTTGTACAATCCGAGGCATACACTGCAATTCTGAAGAACTTTAACAAAGCCTTTTCGACATGACATGCTTTGACTGCTTCTTCAAAAGATTCCCCTTTTAATAAATGCCCATCCATTTCAGAAGCAATATAGGCAACCAAAGGTTTGTCTTTTGTCTCTTTTAAAACAGAAAGTATAGCGGAAGTAGACATGCCTCTTCTTTCACATTCGAGAAAGAATCTTGCAAAGTCACTGCTTGCATACTGAACAAGAATGGCATTTTCTCTGATTCTGGAAACATTGCGGTATGTTTTAACAATGTTGGTTTTCTGAAGAGATACAAGAATGATGATTATGGATACAGTTAGTACAATCATGAATAATCTGGATCCTGCTAAGATCACTTTCTGCATGAGTTCATAGTCAGATCCATCAATATGAAATCCACTCATCATACTGATCAAAGATGGCAAGACAAACTGCGCAAAGATGCCAATCCCTGCAATGACACCGATAAACAGCAATACCGGATACAGCATGCCTTTGACAATCATCTTCTTTTCTTCTTCCATCTTTTCAACGATGGAAATAGAAGCGGACAAAGCCTGATCAAAGGACATGTAACGGATAAAGGAAGTAAAGTATTCCTGTATATCATTTGGGCAATAGTTGCCAAAGAATGTAACGACTGCTTCGCCATTAGCCAGCTTTTCACGAATCGCAGTAAAGATAACATGCGTACTTCTTTCATCCAGTATTTCCATACTGTCCGATAAGGAAAAACCATTATCCAGAAGATGTACTAAGGATTTACAGTCTTCCCTACGCAAGCGTATCCGCTTCGGCACTTTCTTTTGTGATCCAAGCGTTTTCAATTGCCTTGATGGTCTTTTCAGAAAGGGAGTGGAAGTCTTCCGGTACTTTCTTTGTGGTAAACCATGTCTGTAACTGTCTGCGGTCCATGTACTCATAAACACTCACCTTCTTTCCTTCTTCAGTTTCATACAATCTTTGCGAGCATATCCCGGCAAGTACGTCTTCCATCTGCATCATATCCACACCTAAATCTTCCATTCTGTAAATGGCAGAAATGCAGGATGAAGCATGCAGACTGGTTAAGACAAGATGACCGGTAAGGGCACACCTGACTGCCATCCTGGCAGCTTCTTCATCTCTGATTTCACCTATCATGACGATATCCGGATCATGTCTCATTAACTGTCTGATGCCATCGGCATAGGACATATGCTGCTTCTCATTGATCTGAATCTGAATGTACTTTTCATTTACTACTTCTACCGGATCCTCTAATGTAAAGATCTTCTTGCCGGTACATGCATTCAATATGGTGTAGAGACTGGTTGTCTTGCCTGATCCGGTTGGACCGGTAAAGATAAACAGCCCATTGCGGTGATCTGTAATCTTTTCCATCCATGAAATAACATCTTCATCAAAAGTCAGATCGGATATCTTCAGATTCCCATGACAATTCAGGATTCTTAAAACACCTGACATGATGTGATAGCTGGAAACTGTCGCAAATCTTAAAGAGAGCATCTTCCCGTTTACTTCTTCATGAAACGATCCGGTCTGAGGGCGCAATGCATCTGATACATCGAGATTGGCTCTGTACATCAGATAACGGAACAGCTTCATATCATCTTTTTTTTCCTTCAATCTCCTTATCTTTCCTTTTACCCGCATCTCCACAATTGTTTTTTCACATTCTTTTTCTCTTCTGACATCAAAGTGAATATCTGTTACATCGTAGTTCACCGCTATCTGCAGAATCTCCTGAAGTCTTTCTCTCATAAGCCTCCTTCCTGTAATAAATATTTGTAGAAAAAAGGCAAATTCCACAAAAAAAGATACGAAATTTGTTCATTTCGTATCTTAGTGGTTGAACTGGTAAAAATATGGATTTATCTGTAACTCATGAGAGATGGTTGTAGAAGGTCCATGTCCCGGGAATACCTGCAGGTAACCAGGCATCCTGCTTAGTTTATACAAAGACTGAACCATCTCGTTTTCATTACCAGAGTATAGATCTGTACGGCCTATACTTCCGGCAAATAATGTATCACCTGTAAAAAGAATGCTGCGATATTGGATACATACAGACCCTTCCGTATGACCTGGTGTTTCAATGATCTTTAATGAGAATGTACCGATGGTGATTTCATTATCTCCTTCTGGATATGGCGTAACCTTGGAATAGACCGGTGCACTAAAACCAGGCCGGGTGGCATTATCAGGATCAATTAAGTCCAGATCTTTACGGCTGATATATACCTTGCAATGATACAGATCAACCAGATCATCCACAGCACCCGTATGATCTTCATGACCATGGGTTAAGACAATGCCGTCTACGGTTTCATCTTTCTCTATCTTTGCAGAAATCTCTTTGACATATCTTCCCGGATCCACCAGCAGCACATGCTTATTCTGGTGAAGAACATAGCTGTTTTCATCGTATAAGCCGATTGGCAATATATCCAGATGCATATGTTTTACTTACAAAAAAATAAGCCATTGGCTTATTTCTTCTCCTTATGCAAAGTCATCTTCTTGCAGCGTGGGCAATACTTCTTGATCTGCATTTTTTCCGTATGCTTACGCTTATTTCTCGTTCCGATGTAGTTTTCTTCACCGCAAACAGAGCACTTGAAAGTTATATTTTCTCTTGCCATCGTGATCCCTCCTGACGTTATTACCTGTTGAGTATAACATAACCATCTGATAATTCCAAGCAAATCAGCACGTCATGTTATGCTTTCTTCCTCTATATTATGCTATTTTGAAGCGCATGACAATCATAATCGTGGCATAATGAAAAAGGAGGATTTATACATGACAAAACGTAATGAAACAAGACCGATCAAAGTAGGCAATGTCCAGATCGGTGGTCAGAATAAATGTATTCTGCAATCCATGACAAATGTACCTGCCAAGGATGTACAGGCTACCGCAGATCAGATCAATAAACTGGCTGAGGGCGGTTGTGAAATTGCAAGAATTGCTGTTCTTGATGAAGAAGACGCAAGAGCTATTCCTGCTATTAAGGAATTAGTTACCTTACCAATTGTCGCAGATATACACTTCAATTACCTTTTAGCATTAATAGCAGCTGAAGGCGGCGTGGATGCGATCCGTATCAACCCCGGTAATATCGGATCAAGAGAACATACCGAAGCAGTTGTCAAGGCATGTAAGGAAAGACATATTCCTATCCGTATTGGCATCAATGGCGGTTCGTTAGAGAAACAGTTTTTAGATCAGTATGGCGGCATTTGTGCCGAAGCGATGATTGCTTCTGCAGACAGACACGTTAAAATTCTGGAAGATCTTGATTTCCATGATATCTGTTTATCTTTCAAGTCATCCAATGTAGAGTTAACCATCGCTGCTTATGAAGCAGCTGCGGCTCATTATCCTTACCCACTGCACTTGGGATTAACTGAAGCAGGTGGATTTACAGAATCTGCCGTCAAGTCATCCGCTGCTCTTGGTACCCTTTTACATGAAGGTATTGGTGATACAATCCGCGTATCTGTCTCTGCTCCGCCAGAAGAAGAATTAATCATTGGCAAGCAGTTACTAAAAGCATTCCACTTAACGAGTAATGTACCGGATCTGATTGCCTGTCCGACATGCGGCCGAATTCAGTATGATATGTTACCACTTGTAAAAGAGATGGAAGATTATCTGAAATCCATTCATGAAGATATTACGATAGCGATCATGGGATGTCCTGTTAATGGTATACAGGAAGCAGGACGTGCCGATGTAGGAATCGCTGGTGGATATGATTCCGGTATCCTCTTCCGTAAAGGAAAGGTTGTTAAAACCGTACCACAGGAAGAAATCAGGGATGCTCTTGTTGAAGAAATACAGGAAATCATTAAAGAGAAACATCAGAATGCATAAATGAAAAGCCAGTTCAGACTGGCTTTTCTTGTACTAATGAATGATAGCTGCCGCTTCTTAACATTTCAATTTCATCTTTATAAGGCGGCTTTTTGTCTATATATGGTGTTTCAAGTATCTTCGGTATGTTTTCTGTACGTGGATTCATGGCAATAGCATGCAAAGCATCAAAACCAATTTTTCCTTCACCGATATTGGCATGTCTGTCTTTACGGGCACCACGTTCATTCCTGGAATCATTGAGATGAATAACATGGAGTCTTGATAAACCGATAATATGATCAAATTCATCAAGAACAGAATCAAAATCTGTTACATCATAACCGGCATCGTGAATATGACATGTATCTAAACAGACACCATATCTTTCCGGCTGTTTTAATCCTTCCAGTATTGCGGCTATCTGTTCAAACCGATAGCCTATCTCACTGCCCTTGCCTGCCATTGTTTCCAGACATATCGTGATGTCTTCACTGACATCTACTTCATTCAGATGAGCAATGGCTGTATTAATACCTGTTTCAAGATCTGTAGTTGTATAGGATCCTGGATGTAAAACCATATAGGAGGCATGAATCGCATGCGCTCTTTTCACTTCCTGATCTAAGAAAGAAACAGCTAATTCCCCTACTTCAGGTTTAACTGAGTTTGCCGGATTGATGATGTATGGGGCATGAACAATCATATTGGCTGGATCAATGCTATGCTCCTGCATCAAAGATAATGCTTCATCACCATGCAGATTTTCTGCCGGTACTCTTTTTGTATTCTGTGGCGCACCTGTATAAATCATGAGGGCATTTGCGTTATAAGATAATGCCTCTTTCACGCTACCTTCCAGATACAGGGGTGCCTTCATCTGGACATGAGATCCGATAATCACGATTCTTCCCTTTCCTGTCTGGCTCTTTCTTTATACATAGCCTTCTTTTCTTCTCTGATCTTGGAGCGAATCATTTCTCTCTTCTTCTTGCGATAGATATTATCAATTGCCTGTTTTCTCTTCTTCTTATAGCCTGGTTTCACCTTGGTATGTTTCTTGTTGTTATAAACCATGGTGATCTTTTTATCTAATTCATCATCTTTTTCACGTTTGTACTTCTGACCATAAGGACGTAATGTCTGCCAACCGTCTTTCTTATAGCGCATGTGATCAAAGTGAATGCCACGGTTCATCAAAGAACGGATCGCCGCATCATCAGATTCATGATACAGTGCATAGCATGTACCTGCGGACCCTGCTCTGCCAGTACGACCGGCACGATGAATATAGTATTCGAGATCCTCAGGGAAACCACAGGAAATGACATGGGATATTTCGCCAATATCAATGCCTCTTGCGGCAATATCTGTTGCGACTACATACGTAGAATTGCCATTTTCAATTTCCTTCATGGCCTGCTTTCTCTCTCTTGCGGTTAAGCCGCCATGTAATTCCGTTACCTTTAAGCCATCCTGACGCAGTTCTTCCGTTAAGTCATCTGCCTCTTTACGGGTATTGGCAAAAATCAGACAAACATACGGATGGAAGCCCGGTAAGATGGAACGGATTGTTTCCGCATAGGTATGGTGATAACAAGGTACCAGTACATGATGAATATCTGGATTGAAGCGTACGGCATTACCGATTGTCATCGTTATAGGATGATGCATGTATTTCTTTAAGAATGGCTTTAACTGATCCGGTATGGTCGCAGAGAATACCATCATCTGAAGGTTCTCTGACATTCTTCCCGCAAAGGCATCTATATCTTCTAAAAAGCCGAATTCCAGGGTCATATCAGCTTCATCAATAACAAGTACAGAAGCTTTATCAATACGCAATACACCTTCATTTAAGAAAAGGTCTTTGATCCTGCCAGGTGTACCGATCACTATATGTGGCTGTGCTTTTTTTAATGATTCCACTTCCTTGACTCTGTCCTGACCACCAATGCATAAATGAATACGGATATCCGGATTTACTTTCTGCATGAGCAAGGCATTGTTATAGATCTGTACAGCTAATTCTCTTGTTGGAGTAGTGATAACTGCCTGGCAATTATCCTCTTCACTGTTTATCTTTTCCATAATCGGAATCAGGTAGGCATGGGTTTTACCAGAACCAGTTGCGGAGTTACCGATGATGTCTTTGCCTCTGATCGCAGACGGGATTACTTCTTCCTGGATTGGGGTTGGACTTGTAAAATGGTTTAATGCAATAAACTGCATGGTTGTATCTTTTAAGTTAAATTCTTCAAATGTTTTCATATTTTCTTCTATAATTTATAGTAACAGATTTTGAGAGGATTTTTTTATGGAGATTATCAGTGTTATTCCCCGCGGGTATTGTCAGGGAGTTGTCAGGGCAATCCAGATTGCCCATAAGACAGCAAGAGAACATACCAAGGAACCCGTTTATATGCTTGGTATGATCGTACACAACCAGTTTGTTGTAGAAGCCTGTAAGAAAGAAGGCATTCAGTTTATAGAATCACCCGATAAGACAAGGTTAGAGCTTTTGGATGAAATTGACCACGGTATTGTCATCTTTACAGCTCATGGCATCTCGGATGCAGTCAGAAAGAAAGCAGCGGACAAGCATTTAACGATTGTAGATGCCTCATGCCCGGATGTGGAGAAGACCCATAAGCTTGTCAAAGACCATATTGCCAAGGGCGGCGATGTTCTCTATATAGGCAAGAAAGGTCATCCTGAGTCAGAAGGAACCGTATCCCTTTCTGATCATGTACACCTGATTACAAGTAAAGAAGATATCAATCATCTGAAAGGTCTGCGTCATGTATTGATTACCAATCAGACTACCCTTTCTATCCTGGACACCAAAGATATCATTGAGGCATGTCTGAAAGCTTATCCGGATGCACAGGTCAGCAGTGAAATATGCAATGCGACAAGAATCCGTCAGGAAGCAGTTATGCATTTAAAGGATGTCGATGTCTTAATCGTTGTCGGAGACAAACGCTCCAATAACTCCAACCAGTTAAAACAGATTGGTTTATCTTCCGGCATACACGATGCCTACCTGATTGATTCTGTATCAGATCTTCAAGAAGACATGGTGAAAGGAAGAAACCGCATTGCGGTAACATCCGGATCTTCTACACCGAATGAATTAACCAAACAGGTCATTGATTTTCTAAAGCAGTATGCCCTGGATGGTAAGTGGAATCTTCCTGAACCTGCTTCTGTACATCTGATTTAAGCTTTTAAATCATTGATCTCTTCTTCGGTTAAAGGTCTGTATTCTCCTGGTTTTAAAGAAGTATCCAGAACAAGATTCTTCATGCGTATTCTTTTGAGATACGTTACATGATTACCAAGGGATTTAAAGATCTCCTTGATCTCATGATACTTTCCTTCTTTTAAGATAATGGTACCAGAGTATTCTGTACGGGGTTTGAATACGGCTGGCTGATAGGTTTCTCCATCATAGGTAATGCCTTGTGAAATACGGTTGATATCATCATCAGATACAGGAATGGCTAACTCTACAAAGTATTCCTTTTCAACATGGTGCTTTGGGGATAAAAGCTTATGTGCCAAAGGTCCGTCATTAGTAATTAATAACAATCCTTCTGTATCTTTATCTAATCTACCACATGGAAACATACCGCTGTCATTTTCATGGATTAAATCCGTGACTAATGGTACATTTCCTTCGGTAGCACTGATATAACCTGCTGGTTTATTCAGCATATAATAGCAGTATCTTGCAAAAACAACCGGTTCATCATCCAAAGTGACAGAATAGGTGTTTTCATTTATCTGCATGGAACTGGTTTGGGCAGTTATGCCATTTACTTTTACCCTGCCATCCTTCACCAGTTTCTTTACCTGGCTTCTGGTACCGGCATGGGCATTTGAAAGGAATCTATCAAGACGCATGATCTACCTCTGTTATTGTCAACTAACCCCGACCCATAAAGGGTCGAGGCTTGCAGGGCCTTGATTCCCTT